>CAITGN010000170.1:0-11230 GCA_903891965.1 uncultured Bacteroidota bacterium | reverse complement strand
TCATTTTTACCCAATTTTACCCAAAATGAATACCCTTTTTTGCGAATTACTTCTAAAATGGAATAAAAAGTCAAACCATCGACCCATGCCTTGGAAAGGGGAGAAAGATCCCTATAAAATATGGCTAAGTGAGGTCATTTTACAACAAACCAGGGTAGAACAAGGTTGGGCTTACTATGAAAAGTTCCTAAAAAATTTCCCCACTATCTTCCAATTGGCTGCGGCCAAGGACGAAAAAGTTTTTAAACTCTGGGAAGGATTGGGTTATTATAATCGTTGTAAAAATTTATTATTTACCGCTAGGCATATTGTAAAAGAGTACAAAGGAAAATTTCCAAATACCTATGATAGTTTATTATCATTAAAAGGAGTAGGTCCCTATACTGCATCGGCCATCGCTTCATTCGCTTATAATTTACCTCATGCAGTGGTAGATGGAAATGTCTTCAGGGTTTTTTCAAGATTTTATGGCATTTCCACAGCCATTGATACCAAAGAAGGCATTGAAATTTTTAATAAAATTGCTACGGATAATTTATCAAAAAAGCAAGCAGGCATCTATAATCAAGCCTTGATGGACTTTGGAGCCACTGTTTGCAAACCCATGGCAGCGCTATGTCCTAGCTGTGTGATGCAAAAAAAATGCGTAGCCTTTACCCAAAACCAAGTCAACTTATTACCCGTTAAATTAAAAACCATTCAAAAGAAAAATAGGTTTTTTGATTTCTTTATTTTCAAACAAGGGGACTATTTTTTAATTCAAAAAAGAGGGGCGGGTGATATCTGGTCCAACTTGTATCAATTTTATTTAAATGAAAATGAAAGAGCGGCAGCTATCGATAAAAAATATATTCAAAAATTTATCCTAGAGCCTTTAGTCCTCTCTAAAGAAAATATTATTTCCTTACTGCCTTCTTCTGTTTACAAACAGACACTTACGCATCAACAAATAGAGGCAAGATTTATCATCATAAACTTAAATAAGAAGCCTGCCCTTTTTGCCAAGGCCTTATGGGTTAAAAAAGATGGGTTTAAGAAGTACCCATTTCCTAAAATCGTTAACGATTTTTTAAAAATGGCAATGGCTAAGGGGAAATCGGGTTTTTCTTTGTAAAAATGGTAACTTTCCATCATAAATTCATCCACTTTGGAAACGCACTCGGGGCCTTTATTTAATATACTCACAGCCAACTTGGCTATTCTGCAACAAGACAGTGGTTTGTTTATTTTAATTTTTATTTTATTGTTTTTATCCTTTGTGATAGCCGGATCAGAAGTGGCATTCTTTTCTTTATCTTATAAAGACATTCAAGTATTAAAAACAAAACATTATAAGCCCTTTCAAAGAATTGTTTCTTTATTAGAGGAGCCTAAAAAGTTATTGAGCTCCATGCTTATTGCGAATAGCTTTATTAATATTTGTATTATTCTAATTGCCAATATTTTAATTGATCATTTTTTTGTTTTTGATAGTATTACTTTTCCTGGACTTGAATTTATTATTAAAGTCATCGCTGTTACTTTACTACTTTTATTCTTTGGAGAAATTTTACCTAAGGTTATGGCTACTCAAAACAATATTCGTTTTGCCCAAGACTTTGGTTTTATCATTCAAGTAGTATATATTATTTTTTCTAAACCTAGCGGCTTACTTGTAAAGTATACTAATTTAATTGAAAAAAAATTAGAACAAAAAAGAATAGGCAGTTCTTATAGCATGGAAGAATTAGACCATGCCATTGAATTAACTACTTCACCGAATAATCAAGCCAATGAAAAAAGTATTTTAAAAGGCATTGTGAAGTTTGGTAATATTTCCGTGAAACAAATCATGAAAACAAGGTTAGATGTTTGTGGTGTGGATGCCTCTATTTCTTTCAATGATTTATTAGCTCATATTAAAGAGCATAATTATAGTCGCTTCCCTATTTACAAAGAAGACTTAGATACTATTGCGGGTATTATTCATACCAAGGATATTATTCCGCATATTAGTGAAAATGCCAGCTATGATTGGAAGCCCTTAATACGTCCTGCCTTTTTTGTGCATGAACAAAAAATGATTGAAGATTTGTTGAAAGAGTTTCAATCAAAACGTATTCACTTTGCCATTGTAGTGGATGAATTTGGTGGAACCAGTGGTATCATTACTTTAGAGGATATCTTGGAAGAGATTGTGGGGGATATTAAAGATGAATTTGATGAAGAAGAATCTATGATTAAAAAAATAGATCAATATCATTATATCGTTGAAGGGAAAACAACGATTATTGATTTTTGTAATTTTATAGAAATTGCTACCAATTCTTTTGATACGGTAAAAGGAGAAAGCGATACAGTGGCAGGTTTATTTTTAGAATTAGCAGGAGCCTTTCCAACGTTACAACAAGTAGTTAAGTTTAAGCAATATAGTTTCACAGTACTTGAAATTCAAAAAAATAGAATTCATAAAGTTCAATTAATCATCACACCTTTGCCTACTCAAAATTTAGAAAATGGCTAAGCAAAACAGAAGCGTACTTATTGCCTCATTTTTTTGCATATTTTTTTTAGCGGCTTGTAATAGCCCTTATACCATTAAAAATAAAGGCTATTCGAAGCTTTCATTTCCTGCAAAGTCCTACCAAGCATTTAATCAAGCATCAGCCCCTTATAGTTTTGAATACCCCACATATGCAGTTATTGATGATGATGTAAATAAACAAAGAACAGGCTTGCAAAAAGGAAAATGGATGAACATTCGTTTTCCAGGTCAAGAGGCGACAATTTATGTAAGTTATATAGCCATGCAGCCAAAGCAATTAGACACTTTAATAAGAGATGCCTACACTTTTGCGAATAATCATAATAATAGGGCCAGCTCTATTGCCGACTCTCTGTTCCTTAACCCAAATGGGGTAGAAGGTGTTTTTTTCAACATTGGAGGAGAGGTAGCCACCCCTTATCAGTTTTTTTTAACCGATTCTACACATCATTTTTTTAGAGGCGCCTTGTATTATGATGCAACGCCCAATCAAGATTCCTTAGCACCAGTGAATGCATTTTTACTATCCGACATAGAGCATATTTTGAATACATTTAGATGGAAAAAATGATATCTTTATACAATAAATTTTTCTAATGATTATTATTGACAATGTTTTAGTGAGCGACTTACTTGTGGAAGAACAATTTGTTTGTGACTTATCTAAATGTAAAGGAGCTTGTTGTGAAGACGGTGATGCAGGCGCACCGCTGGACAATAAAGAAAAAGAGTACGTGAAGGAGTTTTATGAAAAGGTAAAGCCTTATATGACCAAGGAGGGTATACAAGAAGTGAAAGAAGTAGGTCCTTATTTATATGATCGTGAATTTGGTTGGGTAACACCTACTGTTAATGGTGCCATTTGTGCTTATGGCTATAAAGAAAAAGGGGTGATCAAGTGTGCTTTTGAGCAAGCCTATAATGATGGCAAGATTCCATGGAAAAAACCCCTTAGCTGTCACTTGTTTCCCATTAAAATTCAGAAAAGCAAGTCAGATCCAACTAAGGAATATGTAAACTATGAGCCTCGTGAAGATTTATGTAAATCGGGCTGTTCATTGGGGGTGAAGCTAAAAGTGCCTGCTTACCAATTTCTAAAGGAATCCATTGTTAGAAAGTATGGGGAAACATTTTATGAAACCTTGGATGCCACAGCGAAGCACCTTAAAAATAAATAGCTATTTTTGCGCTCATGGAAAGCATTTACGCAGCATCATTTCTTGAAAAAAGTACCGCCAAAGCGATTGACAAATCGCATCACAAAAAAATCAATTTCAATATTGGTAAGTACAATGCTGTAGTGCCAAAAGGCAAGGCACAATTCACCGATTTAAACCGCGTGAAAGAACTAGCCAAGAATAAAAAATGGGATGCCATTGAACATCTAGATGTATACTTAAATCAATTCGAAGAACAAATTACCAAAAGAGGGGCAAAGGTATTATGGGCTGAAGACAGCGAACAAGCTTTAAATTTTATAGGAGAAATTTGTAAAGAAAAGAATTGTAAATCTCTTGTGAAAAGCAAGAGTATGGTTACAGAAGAAATTCATTTGAATAATTATTTAGAATCGATTGGCATTGAAAGTGTAGAAACAGACTTGGGAGAATACATTCAACAATTGGATGGAGAAGCGCCTTATCATATAGTAACGCCTGCTATGCATAAAAGCAAAGAAGATGTTGCAAAATTATTTAATGAAAAATTAGGTACCGATATAAATTTAACACCAGAGCAATTAACCCTGGTGGCTAGAAAAAATTTAAGAGAAAAATATGTGCAGGCTGAAATAGGCGTAACAGGTGCAAACTTTATTATTGCCGATGTGGGTGCCATTGCTGTTACAGAAAATGAAGGGAATGCCCGTTTATCGGTGGCTTGGCCTAAAACACATATCGTCATTGTAGGTATTGAAAAAATGATTCCTTCTATTGATGACCTTGGATTATTTTGGCCTTTACTAGCAACTTATGGAACAGGACAGCAAGTGACTGTATACAATAGTATTCTTTCTGGTCCAAGACAAGCAGGTGAAACAGATGGCCCAGAAGACATGTATGTTATTTTATTAGATAATGGACGTACCGACTTACTAGCCAATGCAAAAAGTAGAGAAGCTCTTTATTGTATAAGATGCGGCGCTTGTTTGAATGCTTGCCCTATTTATAAAAATATTGGTGGACATGCTTACGATACCACTTACAGCGGGCCTATTGGAAGTGTGATTACTCCTCATTTAAGAGGTATGCATGACTATAAACATTTAAGTTATGCTTCCAGTCTTTGTGGTAATTGCACAGAAGTATGTCCGATGAAAATAAATTTACACGAGTTATTACTTGAAAATAGAAAAGAGGCAGTGGAATTAGGGGAAGCAAGTTTCACTGAGAAATTTGCATGGAAAGTTTGGAAACAAACTTCTATGAATCGAAAACTAATGAATCAAGGTAATGCACCTATCAAAAACTGGGTAATCAATAAAATGTTTAAAGGATGGAGCCAACAAAGAGCTCCTCTTGAATTTCCTACTAAAACATTTAATCAACTTTGGAAGGAAGGGCATAAGAAGTAAGATCACAGTTTCACTGAATAATCACATTCCATCGGCATCGGAAATAGCTTCCACCGGATCTTTCTGATTTTTCAAACTTCTATTCACTAAGTACACGCCAATAAGTGTACAGATTGTACCAATAATACTGGTGAAACTCATTTTTTCATTTAAGAGTAAAGAGCCCACCCAAATGGCAACAATTGGATTGATATAGGCATATAGGGATGCAATCGCAGGATTTAAATGCTTCATGCTATAAATAAATGAAATGAATGCAAAGACCGATCCTCCAATAACCATGTAAATAATAACGCCCCAAGAAATAGCAGGAATTTCATGCAGTGCAATATAATTACCAGTATATAATGTAAATAAGCCCATAGTAACTGCACTTATAAGCATTTGCCAGCCAATGGAATAATAGGCATTCATATTTATTTTATTCCTAGAAATAATAATGGAACCCACACTCCAAGTAATCATGGCGAATAAAGATAAACCTACGCCCAATGCATAATGTGTGCCATGAACTAATAAACTATCCTTATAAAAAATAAAGGCAATACCTAATAAACCCAATAATAAACCAATCATGGTTTGTGCGGTAATTTTAATGGCTTTAAAATAAAAACGTTCTATAAGTACCACCGACAAAGGGTAGAGCGCGGCAATTAAAGCAGCAAGCCCACTGGTAATAAATTGTAAACCATAAGTGGCAATACCATTAGAGGATACAAACATTAAAAAGGCCATGGGTATTAACCAAAGAAATTGTTTTTTGGTGGGAAGGCCTTCACCTCTTAATAAAAAAAAGCTAACATAAATACTGCCCCCTAGTAATTGACGAATACTGGCCAATTCAAAAGCGGGCATATGCGATACGCCCATCTTACTGGCTACCCAAGTGGTTCCCCAAACAAGACTGGTAACCGTTAAGGCTAAGTAAGCTTTTTTTTGATTAGCCATAAGGCTTTGCTTAATGTTTGAAATGTCTTTGTTCTGTCATCACCATGGCTAGGCCATTAGCTTGGCAATAAGCCACGCTGTCTTTATCTCTTACGGATCCTCCTGGTTGTATATAGGCTTCAATGCCTTCTTCATGTGCAATTCTAACACAGTCATCAAAAGGGAAGAAAGCATCTGAGGCTAATGTAGCACCCTTTAAATCAAATTTAAATTGTTTTGCTTTTTCAATCGCGTGACGTAGGGCGTCTACTCTACTTGTTTGACCACAACCTTTACCCACTAACTGCGTATTTTTTATAAGTGCAATGGCATTGCTCTTTAAATGCTTGCAAATAATATTTCCAAAAATTAAATCTTCTTTTTCTTTATCAGTGCAAGGCCTTGCACCTACCTCTTCCCATTTGCTATAATTCCCAATGTCTAATCCTTGCTCTAAAGTTCCATTAAGGATAGATTTTTTTTGAGTAGGATTAAAACTTACTTCATTTTTTAATTCAAGTAAGATTCTATTTTTCTTAGCTGTTAAAATAACTAAAGCAGCAGGATCAAAGCCTGGCGCTATTAAGACTTCAAAGAAAATTTCTTGAATAGCTTCTGCAGTTGCAACATCCACTACTGCATTGGTTACTAGCACACCGCCAAAAGCACTTTCAGGATCGCCCGCCAAGGCTGCCTGCCAACTATCAAATACATTATTTCTTTTAGCTACACCACAAACATTGGTATGTTTAATAATGGCAAAACTCGTTAAAGGTAAATCTGCCATTAAGGCAATGGCAGCATCGACGTCTACTAAATTATTATAGGATAATTCTTTACCATGTAATTGTGTAAACCAGTCCTCTAAGTTGCCATAAAAAGTAGCTACCTGATGTGGGTTCTCTCCATATCTTAAAACTTTCCCAGCGCTAGGGTTAAAGTAATTACTAATAGCTATATCATAATGCATCACTACTTCGAAAGCCTTAGCTGCAAAGGACTTTCTTTGCTCAATCGTAGTTGTTCCTTTTTGGTCTATGAGTATTTGATTCAATTTAGAGTAGTCATCTTTAGCGGCAATCACCACTAAGTCTCTGAAATTTTTACCAGCCGCTCTTATCATAGAAGGCCCACCAATATCAATTTTTTCTATAATTAATTTTTCTTCGTCAGTACTTTTTAATGTTTCTTCAAAAGGGTATAAGTCTACAATCACTAAATCTAAAGCAGGAATTTTATACTGTTCCATTTCTTTCAAGTCTTGTTCCTCGTATCTTCTACCTAAAATGCCACCAAAAATGGAAGGATGTAAAGTTTTCACTCTTCCACCTAATATAGAAGGGTAACCTGTTACTGTTTCTACTCCTATACAAGGAATACCTAATTCTTCAATGAATTGTTGTGTACCACCGGTAGAATAGATGGTAATATTTAAGGCATGTAGGGTTTTAGCAAGTGGGGCTAAACCGTCTTTGTAAAAAACTGAAATTAAGGCTGATTGTATTTTCTTTTCCATATGTAAAGGTAAGCCCTTCTTATTTTTTGCCTCCTTTTGCTTTTCCACAAAAATTAGCCTAGACTGAATAACTTTAGCAAACAAAAGATGCAAAAAATACCCAAAATATAGACCAACCATTTTGCCTTTTTTGTATACAGCCAAGCATACATAAGTATTAGAGCCAAGTAGTATAAAACTACTTGGTCTAGGCCAAAAGAAATGATTAAGGGTCGATTAATAGGCAGGGCATCTAAATGGCTAATGGTTTTATTTATACCTATTATATATTTTTCTATTATTTGCCCCTCTAATTTTGGAAGTCCCATAATGGAAGGGGTGATGACTAATAGGGCTAATGCATATAAAAGCAGTGTACTTAAAGGCACCATGATAAAATTACTAATGAGCACCAAGGAAGCTAGTTGGTGAAAATGAAAAAGTAAAATAGGTAGGGTGGTTAATTGTGCAGCTATACTAATACATACATTATTCCATAAAAAAATAAAGACAGGGTTATCCATGGGTATCATTTTATTGAATAAAGGGTATACTAAATGAATACCCATTACGGCAGCATAAGACAACTGCAGACCAATGTTCTCTAAATTTTTTATATCAAATAATAGTAAAATTAATACACCACCTGCCACCATATTTAATGTAAAAAAACTCTACCCTAAAAATTTACCTATATAGTAGATGCTAAAAAACACAGCAGCTCTTAGAATGGAAGGGCTAGCGAAAGCCATTAGGGGATAGGTCCAAACACAGCATAACACAACTATAAGTTCAATAATAATAAATATTTTTTTTCGAGGTAGCCAATGGGTTATGCGTAAAATATTTTTAAAAATAATTTCAAGATGCATGCCACTAATAGCTATGATATGAATGATACCTAATTGTCTGTAGGCATTAATTAATTCTTTATTAGCGTTATTCTTGACACCCAATAATAAGGATTGTGCAAATACATTGGCCTCAGCAGATTTTATAGTATTATTTAATTTATGAATGACTGCATTTCTACAAAAGACAATTAATTTTTCGGGATAAGGTATTTGAAATATATTTTTATCACTAGTTATAAAAAATAGTAAAATACCCCAGCTAAAAAGTATAAGGTATATGGCAATGCCTTCTATAATTTTGGCATGGGGACGAGCAGTAGTAGTCTTAATACCCGAGCGACTCATAATGAATTGTAAAAAAATAAGCGACAATATTAATAAATAACTAGCCTCGCTAATGCTTAGTAGGATTAGCTCTTGTAGAAATAGTTTTGCAAAAATAAGTCCTGCTAATAATAGACTGGCTATAAATATTAAGGGATGAGCTGCTCTGAAATGCTGAGGAGATTTTTCCATGCAGCATACTAGCTCATTTTTTCAATTCTTTTGATGCGGCAAATACGTACTTTATTAATTTCTTAGAACTAGTACTTGGCTAGGCGCCAATTAAAAAAATAACTAATTTTTTATGAAGCTCTGGCAATATTGCTTTCCAGTCCGCTATGGTAGCGGTAACAATAGATTCAGTAGGTCCCGTAATATCCACCCCAATACATAATTTTGTTTGGGGCTTGCAAGTATTTAAAATAGTTTCTAATAGTTGGTTATTGCGATAGGGAGTTTCTATAAATAACTGTGTGCAATTTCTTTGAATGGCATTCGGCTTCCAATGCTTGAATTTTTTTCTTTCTTTCTGTTACATCAATAGGTAAATAGCCATGAAACTGAAACAAGTTACCATTCATACCACTGGCCATTAAGGAAAGTAGAATTGAAGAAGGCCCTGTATAAGGTTTAATGGAAACACCCATTTCTTGTGCTGCGGCTACTAGTATTTGTCCGGGATCGGCAATGCCAGCACAGCCAGCCTCAGAAATAATGCCAATATTTTTTCCTTGCTTGAGTAAATCCTTAAAGGCCTTTATTTGTTCTGCTTCCACTTTGTGAATAGGATACCAACTATAATTATCAATCACCATTTCCTTCCATAACTTTTTAAAAAAACGCCTTGCTGTTTTTTCTTCTTCCACAAAAAAGGCATCACATTGTGCAATCCATTTTACGACATCTTTGGGCAAGGCTTCCCAGCCTTCTTCATGTAAAATCATGGGTAGTAAAAAAACTTTTCCTTGGCTCATTATGCTTTGTCTTTAAGTTCTTGTGTATTTAATTGCGCTGCAATAAGTGAATAAAAAGGGGCAGTAATCCAACCTATAATAGGCAATAGGTGCATCATATAAAATAATAGTCCATTACCAATGGGCAAACCCTTGTGGTTATTGACATAGCTGGCCGAAGCCACTTTATTTTGTTTTTCTGTAGCCAGTCCATAATCAAGCATAGCATAACCAAAGAAATAACATTCTAATATAATAGTGAAAAAAGGAGTAAACCAACCTACAATAGGTAAGGTACAAATAATGACTATGGGAATGAGGTAGACTGTTTGCCATAATAAATTAGTGACATTCAATAACCAGGCCCTAAGTACTAATTTTTGATAGGCCCTTCTATTAAATATAAAGACTTCATTTTTATTAATAGCTTCGATGCGTAAATGAAAATAAGAGAAGTAAGGAGCAAATAAAAACAAAAATAAATATTTGAATAAGGCGAAATAAAACAAGAGTAAGGTAAACCATAACCAGAAACTTCCCATGGTGATAAAAAAGCCAATTAAATCACTACTTAAATTATCTACCCAAGACTTCAATCCTGTTCTTAAAATAATCGCTTCAATAAAAAAACTAGAAGACTGACTAAAATAGTTCATCCCTACTAAAAACAAATAAGCATAGATAATACCAGGTAGGATCATCCACTTCCACAACTTATGCTGAAGAATAAAACGGTGTGCAGTAAAATAGGCACGAATGGCTAGAATGAGTTCTTTAAGCAACTGGTAGTTTTGCTAAAGATACGAACTAGTCTTAATCTAGAAGGCATTAGGATTGCATTTTAGTGCCAAAGGCAAGATCGCCAGCGTCGCCTAAGCCAGGTATTATATAGCTTTTATCGTTTAGGGTTTCGTCAATATCTCCACACCAAATAGGGATGTCTTTACCTAGTGCGGCTTGGACCTTCTCAATTCCTTCTTTACTTGCAATAGCTACTACAATATGTATTTCCTTAGGTTTATATATTTTAGTTAGCGCATGAATGGTTTGTATTAAAGAAGCGCCGGTGGCCAGCATGGGGTCAGATACAATTACAATTCTATTATTCAAATCGGGGCAGCTTAAGTATTCAATACTTATTTCAAAACTTCCATTGTCATGGTGTTTGCGATAGGCCGAAATAAAAGCATTGTCTGCTTTATCAAAATAATTCAACATGCCTTGGTGTAAGGGCAGTCCAGCTCTTAATATAGTAGCAAGAACAGGTTGTTCCAATAATACTTTTGATTCATGAACGCCTAATGGAGTTTTAGTGGCCTGTATTTTAGAAGGCATCAGCTTACTCATTTCATATGCGGCTACTTCACCAATTCTTTCTAAGTTTCTTCTAAAACGCATTCTGTCATTTTGAACATTGACATCTCTTAATTCAGCAATCCAATTACTCATTAAACTATGTTTCTCGCTTAAATGATGTACCATGGTTTCTATTTTTTTTCAAATCTAAGTTTCTTCCTTCCTATTTTAAAATAATTTAAAGCTGTCTCCATCAAAAAGGCCTTTATCGCTCAATTTAAGATG
>CAITGN010000169.1:0-10376 GCA_903891965.1 uncultured Bacteroidota bacterium | reverse complement strand
GCACCATAGATAGAAGCAGATGCAGCACCTTGTACTACCTCGACTCTTTCTACGTTACTCAAATCTAAAGATTGGATATCTGCAGAACGAAGTTCCACTCCATCTAATAAAATCATTGGTTTAGTACCACCTTGTACAGTGTTAATACCTCTTAAGATAATGTTTACTGGGTCACCTGGGTTACCAGAGATAGAAGAAATAGAAGCTCCTGGAATCTTACCTACCAAAGCTTGGTCGATAGAAGCAGAAGGAGCAGCAGGTAACTTGTCTGCAGTCACAGACTCAACAGAGATACCTAATTTTCTTTTACTTGTTGCTACACCAGAACCTGTTACAACTACCTCTGATAATGATTTCACATCAGTAGCTAATTTTACAGTTACGTTTGCAGCAGCAGCTACAGTTTTTGATTCATATCCAAGAGCAGATACGACTAATGAAGCGCCACTAGCTGCTTTCACTGTGAACGATCCATCAGGGTTAACTGTTGCACCAGTTCTTGTACCTTTTACTTGAACAGAAGCTCCAGAAATTGGATCTCCTTTTTCATCAGTTACTTTACCATTGATGGTAAGGTTTTGGGCTAATGCAGTTCCTAAAAATAGGCACGATGCAAGTAGACTCCATAAGATTTTTTTTCTCATACTTTATTTGATTTTTGTTAAACTGAACTTGTCTAGTATATAACTCGAACACCAAATTTAATAATTAATTAACAATTGGCAAAGATTTCCACCAACTTTTCCCCAAATTAGTCTATATTTTTAATAGACTAATCTCTAAAAACTATATAACTATTTGATTTTCAATAATTTAAAATCTTGAAAAAAATGAAAAAAAATACAAAATTTTTTACAAACGAAGGGTAGTTATTTTAGGGCCGGATCGTTCTCTTTTTTAAGAAAATCGGCCGCAGAAAGAGTGCTCGATTCCCAATTTAAAAGTGCTTCATTGGGTACTTTTTCGATAGGCGTATGCCAGGAGGTAGAGGTTTCATTATAGGCTAAATTGGACTGGGAACTATAACAAGAAATAATGGACCATCTTGGGCTATCCGATAAGTTGGCCTCGGAGCGGTGAAGGATATTGCTATGAAAGAACAAGGCATCCCCTGGCTCAATTTCAACATATACTAATTCCATGGTTTTCAATGCGTTATCTACCATGGTTTGGTCTGCACCCACTTGTTCTCCTGCAAAACCATGATTCACCCTGCCCAATTTATGGGAGCCTTTTATGACTTGAATACAGCCGTTTTCTTTGTTGGCAGGCGTAAGCGCCACCATTACACTCACCAGCTGGTCGGGAAACATAAACTGGTTTTTATACCAGTAACCATAATCTTGATGCCATTCCCATGCACCGCCCACTTTAGGCTCTTTTTGCATGAGTTTGGAGTGAAAATGACATACCGGCGCATCGCTATCTAATAAATTGGCCACAGCATCTACCATTTTTTCAGATCTGGTTAAATAACCGAAAACATCATTGCCTGGTGTGAACCATAAAGAGAGCCTGGTTTTCTTACCTGTTTGATCGTTTAAATCCAAGGCATTATTTTCCATCGCCTTATCCTGCAAAGCGGTAGAATACATTTTATCTACTTCTTGTTTTGAACAAAAGTTTTTAATAATGATATAGCCGTCTTTGTGATAAGCTGCAATTTGTTCTGGTGTTAACAATGAAGACATATGGTAAAATTTATAAAATGATTATTAAAAAAAGTAATTGTAATAAAGTAGTTGAATATTGTAATGAAGTAGTTGAATCAACAGTAGTAATGCAAAAAGTTTTCATTTCTAAATATACAAAAACTTTATAAAGGAAATAGGGACTAGACACATTTTTTATTTAAATTGAGGAGTGAAAAATTATAAAAAACGAAAAATGAAAATAACCAAAGAAGCGGTGGAGCTTGCAGCAAAAACCATTACACCTTATATACACCGCACACCTGTGCTTACAAATAAAAGTATTAATGAATTAACGGGTATTGATTTTTATTTTAAGTGCGAGAACTTTCAAAAAATTGGGGCCTTTAAAATTAGAGGAGGCATGAACGCTACTTTAAGTTTAAGTCCTGCACAATTAAAAAATGGAATTGCGACGCATTCATCTGGGAATCATGCGCAGGCATTGGCCTATGCAGCAAAAAAATTAGGTATTAAAGCATACATCGTAATGCCGAAATCTTCTCCTCAAGTAAAAATAGATGCAGTGAGAGGTTATGGTGCAGAAGTAATTATTTGTGAATCCAATCAAGCAGCTAGAGAAGCAGCCTTAAATAAAGTAGTGGCAGAAACCGGTGCTGAATTTATTCACCCTTATGATGATTATAGGGTGATAACCGGACAAGCTACTTGTGTAAAAGAATTAATTGAAGAAGTGCCCACACTTGATGCAGTGATCACTCCAGTGGGCGGCGGTGGTTTACTTTCTGGTACTTGTTTAGGGGCAACATTTTTTAAACCTGGTTTAAAAGTATATGGCGGAGAACCAGAAGGGGCGGCAGATGCAGTATTAAGTATTCAATCGGGTAAAGTAGAAAAAGCACCTTTTATAAATACCATTGCAGATGGATTATTGACTACACTCAGCGAGCAAACCTTAGGCATTATTAAAGAACACGTAACAGATATACTACTCGTTTCTGAAGAAGAAATTATTGCAGCGCTTCGATTAGTTTATGAAAGAATGAAAATAATTGTAGAGCCAAGTTGCGTGGTACCTTTCGCTGCAGCAATGCGTAATGCCCATTTATTCAAAGAAAAAAAAGTAGGTATTATTTTAACAGGAGGCAATGTCGATTTATCAAAATTTGGAACCTGGTTTCCTGCTAAAAATAATTAGTTCGCTTTTGAGATAATTATTCTAAGTGTTTTACAAGCTCAGTCTTACTCCATTTTTTAGTATCTACAATCCAGGCACCGGTATGCTCTGTAATATTCATAAGTATATCCCAGGCCTGTGCCATTAAGGCTTTCTTAATAGCAGTATTTTTGAAATCTTTATTCAATTCCACCTTCCCAATAATTTCACCATTCAACAAGTAGGCTGTTTGGTTAAAAATCTTACCCACCACTTTATTGTTTTTGCCAAAAAAGCAATCTCCAATTAAAATACCAATTACTTTTTCTTGCTGCACATCCAATATCATCATGTTTTGAATGTAAGCGGTGGTTTCTTTGTTTTGGTTTTGGATTAGATACATAATGAATAAATAAATGATTAAATTAGATATTTGTTTGCAAGGTAGGTTTTTAGTTCCTTAGTTGAATTAAAGATTAGGTATTAATAATTTTAAGCAACTTGATTATAGGGAATTTGTTGCATAAGCATATTAACAATGTCTTCTGTAGAGTGTGTAAGCTTATAGTCAATAGTGTTATCTGCCAATATCCATTCAGCAAATATTTGATTAAAATTCTTATCTATTTTTTTAATCACTTTCACACCCAATTTTTTCATAGCGGCACCATTGCATTCTTGTTCAAAATGGTTTAATATAGGTATGCAAAGTAATTTCTTTTTTAAATACAAAGCTTCTGCAGGTGTTTCAAAACCGCCCGCTGTAATAATAGCATGGCAGCTAATTAAGCTTTTCGTGAAACTGGCATTATCAATAGGAAGTAGTGTTATATTATTATACTTAGTGACTTGCTTCACTTCCTTAGTAAAAACTTCAAAAGTAAATTTTGATTGAGCAAACAAATAAGGATTTAAAACAGCAAGTGAATAC
Organism: uncultured Bacteroidota bacterium; assembly: GCA_903891965.1. Taxonomy (GTDB): domain Bacteria; phylum Bacteroidota; class Bacteroidia; order Chitinophagales; family Chitinophagaceae; genus Sediminibacterium. The sequence continues at coordinate 6,637 of CAITGN010000169.1, read as the reverse complement.
TGAGGTAAATAAACAGAGATATGTCCATTGTCAACAGGAGTTGCATTAATTATTTCATCTTTAATAATGGGATTGAATATATTTTTATCATAAGATTCAAAATGCAAGCCCATATAATGCGAGCTTCTCACAAATTTATCTAGTACCCAATTACCTAAAGGGTTAAAGCTATTTGATCTTGGAGTTAATTTACTTTGAAAACTAGCCTGGTGTCCGAACTGAATACTTTTTTTCTTCTTTAAAGTACAGGCCAAAGAGGTGATGAATTCAAAATCATTAATAATGACATCATAATTTTCAATGGGCAATGCTTTGGCTTCTTTATAAATATTAAAGCCTAGTGATTTAGATATTTTCCCATAATCCATTCCGCCTGTTGACTTATAATGCAAGCTAATGCCATTACTTCTATATTTAATGGGCAGTGGAGTTTGTAATTGTGCATTAGAACCACTCAAGAAAAAGTCTACCTCTCCATATTTTTTTAAATAGGGATATAACTGTTCTGCCCTACTTATATGGCCATTGCCTGTTCCTTGTATTGCGTAAAATATTTTCATGAATCAATTTAATTACATGGACACTTGAAAGGCCACTTCCTTCGTCATCACACTTAATTCTTCTCTTAAATTGATAATTTTATTTTTCTTGCTTCCCTTCTCTTCTTCAAATTGTTTAGGGTCATAATGATATAAAGTCCAAGCATTATCATAATATTCTAATGAGGTTAAATTTTCAATCCAATCTCCACTATTTAAATATGTGACAGTTCCTTTATCGGTAGTCACCACACGTTGTTGTGGCTGATGAATATGACCACAAATCACATATTGATAATTGTTCTCAATAGCTAATTCTGCTGCAGTTTGTTCAAAATTATTAATCCAAGAAACCGCTTTTTTAACGCCGTTTTTCACACTCTTACTCAAACTCATTTTTTCCTTACCCATTAATTTTAAACTCCAGTTCACCAAACTATTTATAAGTATAAGTAAGTCATAACCATAGCCTCCCAATTTTGCTATTATTTTGGCGCCGCCTTTTGTGGTTCTATCAAATACATCGCCATGGAATACCCAATTCTTTTCACCATTAATTTCAAAAACAATTTTATCGGTTAATTGAATATTGCCCATTTCAAAGTCGGCATATTTACGCAAGGCTTCATCGTGGTTACCTGTGATATAAATAACCTTAGTATCCTTACTGGCCATGCTAAATATTTGCTTAATCACCGCCATATGGCTCGCTGGAAAATAGCGTTTATTAAATTGCCAAATGTCTATAATGTCACCATTTAAAATAAGTGTTTTGGGCTTGATGCTTTTTAAGTAATTTAAAATCTCTTTTGCCTGACAACCAAATGTGCCTAAATGAAGGTCGCTTACAATACATATCTCCATTGGTCTTTTGTCCATGGGTTATAGTTTATGTAAAAAACGACTATTTGTATAACTTGAATATGTCGGCATTGTTAACTTAGTATTACCAAATTGTAACCAGAATATTACTAAATATATCTTTGCTAATTTTATAGCTTAATTTTACACAGAAATTCAGATACAGATGAAGAACAATTATATTCCTAGAGATATTAGCTGGCTTAGCTTTAATGCCCGTGTATTACAAGAAGCCAATGACCCCACTGTTACCTTAAAAGATAGAATTCGTTTCTTAGGCATATTCTCTAATAATTTAGATGAATTTTTTCGTGTGCGTGTAGCCACTTTAAAAAGAATGGTGGAATTCATTGACAAAAAGAAGTCACTGAATATAGATATTCTTGAATCTCCTAATTTAATATTAGATGAAATTCAAAAAGTAGTACTTAAACAACAAAGTGAATTCAACCGTATTTGGAATAATATCAACAAAGAGCTTATTAAAAGAAAGGTTCTTTTAATAAATGATAAAAAGTTAAACCTTACTCAAAAAATATTTGTGCGCAATTATTTCGACGATGTTGTGCGCCCCTATATTATTCCATTGATGATTGAAAATTTACCAGAACTTCCTTACCTGCGTGATAAAAGTTTGTATTTAGCGATTGTGATGAGAAACAAACAAAATGCTTATCACGAAAAATTTGCATTAATTGAAATTCCTTCTAAGTCCATAGGCCGCTTTGTTATTCTTCCATCTTCCAAAGGATCCAAGGCCATTATATTATTAGAAGATATTATTAAGTTTAATTTACCCGTTATATTTTCACATTTTAAATTTAATCATTTCGACGCCCATGTATTTAAAATTACCAAGGACGCTGAAATTGACCTAGATCAAGAAGTAGGATTGAACTTTGTTGAAAAAATTTCTAAAGGTGTAAAAAATAGAAGAAAGGGAAAACCTGTTCGTTTTGTATATGATAAAGAAATGAACGCCGAATTACTTGACTTCTTAATTCAAAAATTACATCTTACACGTAAAAGCAGTATTATTCCAGGAGGGCATATTCATAATTTCAAACACTTCATGGATTTTCCAGATGTACTCGTAGAAAAACAAGAAAGACCTAAACCCTTCCCACATCCCGCTTTTAGAAATAAAACGCAAGTCTCTGAAGTGATATTGAAAAAAGATGTGATGCTCCACTTCCCTTATCACAACTTCGATCCAGTCATTGATATGTTAAGAGAGGCTGCCATGGACGATGATGTTATTTCTATAAAAATAACTGCTTACCGTTTAGCTAGTAATTCAAAAGTGATTAATGCACTTATTAATGCTGCTAGAAACGGAAAAGACGTAACTGTATTTTTAGAATTAAAAGCAAGGTTTGATGAAGAAGCGAATTTAGAATGGAAAACCATGATGGAGGAAGAAGGTGTTAAGGTACTAGTGGGCATTCCGAATGTAAAAGTGCATGCTAAAATTTGTGTGATTCAAAAAAGAATAGCTAATAAAATGGTGCACTATGGTTTTATTAGCACTGGTAATTTAAACGAAAAAACATCAAGAATATACGCCGATCATTGTTTATTAACAGCCAACAAAGCCTTATTAATGGAGGTAAATAAGGTATTTACTTATTTATCTAAATGGCAATTAGGAGACAAACCTATTGAAAAAACAAAGCATTTATTAATTTCTCCCATTAGTATGCGTAGTAGTATTATCCAATTAATAAATGAGGAAATAAAATTTGCCAAACAAGGCTATGCCGCTGAAATAACTGTTAAACTTAATTCATTAAGCGACCATATTTTATTGGACCTTCTATACAAAGCCATTAACAGTGGCGTTAAAGTAAACTTAATTATAAGAGGAATACTTACTTTGAAAAAAGGTATGGAGAAGTCAAAAAATCCCATTAATTCCATTAGCATCGTCGATCAATACTTAGAACATGCGCGTGTAATGATATTTCATAACAAGGGAAAAGAAAAAGTATATATCTCTAGTGCTGATTGGATGGTAAGAAATTTAGACCACCGCATAGAAGTGGCCATTCCTATTTTGGATCTTAAAATTAAAAAAGAATTAATTGACATAATTAATATTCAATTAAAGGATAATCAAAAAGCAAGAATTTTAGATTCAGAATTAAACAATAATTATGTACCTTCCCTTCGAACAAAAAAGGTGAAATCTCAGGTAGAAACTTACCATTACTTAATAGGAAAAAAATAGAATCAAATTGATACTCGCAGCTATAGATATTGGAAGTAACGCAGCTAGGTTACTTATTTGTGAAGTCATTAAAAAAGGAAAAGAAGTCACTTTTAATAAATTAAATCTTTTAAGAATTCCAGTAAGACTAGGTTTTGATGTATTTGAAAAAGGAAGTATTGGCGGACAGAAAAAAAGAATGCTTATTAATACCATTAAATCTTTTAATAATTTAATGAAGGTATATGAGGTAGAACATTATATGGCCTGTGCTACAAGTGCCATGCGCGATGCCGAAAATGCCAAAGAAATTATCAAAGAAATAAAAGCAGAAACCAGTATTGAAATTGAAGTCATTACGGGTGAGTTAGAAGCAGAAATTATTTACGAAAACCATATTGCCGAATTTTTAGATAATAATAAAAGCTATTTATATGTAGATGTAGGAGGCGGTAGTACCGAACTTACTTTATACCATAAAGGAAAAATTATAGTACAGAAGTCTTTTAATATTGGGACCGTTCGTTTACTTACTAATAAAGTAAAAGATAGTACTTGGGAGGAAATGAAAGAAGTATTGAAGGACTTATCTAAAAAATACGAGAATATCATAGGCATTGGCTCGGGTGGTAATATTAATAAAGTATATGCCATTAAAGGTGCCAAGGCAAGTAAATCCCTTAGTTATGATGAAATAAAGGACTTGTATAAAGAAATGGAGCCTTTAACGGTAGAAGAAAGAATGCAGCAATATATTATTAAAGAAGACCGTGCGGAGGTAATTGTGCCCGCCTTGAAAATTTATAACGCCATTTGTAAATGGGGCAATATTGAAGAAATGTTTGTACCTAAGATAGGCTTGGCCGATGGGCTCATTCATCATTTATATGATATGGTGGAAGATTAATTTTAGTATATTTAGTTAACCTAAATATACATTCCATGAAAAAGTACTTTTTTCTATTAGCGTTTATTCCCGTTTTAGCCTTTGCACAAACTATCGACTCTACTTGGGTAGTGAACAACTACACCAAAACGGAATTAATGGTTCCTATGCGTGATGGCACTAAATTATTTACCACTATTTATGCCCCAAAGGATAACACCGAAAAACATCCCATTTTATTAGAGAGAACCCCCTATTCTTGCAGGCCCTATGGCGCCAATATATATGCAAGCTATTGGAACTCTCCTAGAAAATATTTCCTGCAAGAAAACTACATACTTATTATTCAAGATGTACGCGGTCGTTGGATGAGTGAAGGAGTTTTTGAAGATGTTCGACCTTATATCCCAAATAACAAATCAGGACAAGTAGATGAAGCCACTGATACTTATGATGCTATTGATTGGATGGTTAAAAATGTAAACAACAATAATGGCAATGTGGGTGTGTTTGGAATATCTTATCCAGGCTTCTATGCAACATTAGCAACACTTAGTAATCATCCCGCTTTAAAAGCAGTAAGCCCGCAAGCGCCCGTTACGGAATGGTTTATTGGAGATGACTTTCACCATAATGGCGCCTTTATGTTAGCCGATGGTTTTGCTTTTTATTCAGGATTTGGAAAACCAAGACCTAAACCAACCACAGTAGGACCCATAGGATTTAATTTTACCAACCCCGACAACTTCGATTTTTATTTACAAACAGGGGCTATTACCAATTTTACAAAAATAATGGGCGATAGTATTAAATTTTGGAATGATTTAATGGCTCATCCTAATTATGATGAATTTTGGCAAGTAAGAAACACCAGAAAACATGTTGAGGATATTAACCCCAATATTGCCACTTTAATTGTGGGTGGTTTATATGATGCAGAAGATTGTTTTGGTGCATGGAATTTATACAAAGCCATTGAAAGCAAAGCAAAAAATAATAATAAACTAGTGATGGGCCCTTGGTACCATGGGCAATGGGCAAGTAATGATGGTACACATTTAGGGAATGTTCAATTCGGATCAAATACCAGTGAGTGGTATGGTAAAAATATTGAACTTCCTTTCTTTAATTATTATTTGAAAAATAAAGGAAGCATTGAGCAAATTAAAGAAGCCAATATCTTTTTCTCAGGTTCTAATGAATGGAGACAATTACCCACTTGGCCAGTGGCTGACATGAAAATGCAATCTTATTTATTAAGTGACCACGGCAATTTAAAAGCAGGTAATAAAGCAACAACAGTTTCAGGTTATGAAGAATATATAAGTGATCCTGCTAAACCCGTTCCTTATATCTCTGATAACTATATGATGAAAAGCAAGCCTGCAAGACATTACAGAGAATACATGGATGATGATCAAAAGTTTACTTCAAGAAGAACCGATGTACTAGTGTATAAAACACCTGTATTAACCGAAGACCTTACCTTAGGTGGACCTGTAGTGGCCGACTTAATGGTGGCCATGTCTGGAACCGATGCCGATTTTGTAGTAAAATTAATTGATGTATATCCAGATAATTTTGAATACGAGAACAATAAAAAAGATTACTTAATGAGTGGCTACCAACAACTGGTAAGAGGGGAAATTATGAGAGGCAAGTATAGAAATAGTTTTGAAAAGCCAGAAGCCTTTGTGCCTAATAAACCAACCGCGGTTAAGTTTACCCTACCCGATATTGCACATACTTTCAAAAAAGGTCACCGCATGATGATTCAAATTCAAAGTAGCTGGTTCCCACTTGCAGATAGAAACCCACAACAATTCATGAATATTTATGAAGCAAAAGATAGCGACTTTAAAAAAGCAACTATTCGTATTTATCACGATGCATCTGTGATTCAGTTGCCAGTTTTGAAGAATTAAATCTCTTCGCAAAAAAAGCCTTCTTCTTTTATAGAGGAAGGCTTTTTTATTATTTTAAATTTTATAATAGATAGAATATAAAAATTATTTTACTGCGATTTTTAAACTGTTTTTAATTGAGAATAATTTTTTTAAGATCGGCTGTAAGGTTTTCAAATTCATCAGTAGCATTATTACAAAGTATAATAAGTGTGGCTCTGTTTTCAAGAAAGCGTAT
>CAITGN010000168.1:0-6748 GCA_903891965.1 uncultured Bacteroidota bacterium | reverse complement strand
GCCCTTGCTGCATTGCCTCCAAAGGTTTCATTTTTTAATAAACTGCTGAGTAATTTTACTGCAGCATCATCACCCAATAGTGACAATTGTTTAATAATAAATTCACGCGCATAAAAAGTTTTAGCAGAACCATATACAGCCACTAAATTTTCAGTAAGCTGTTGTTTTAAGCTTGCATTTAAACTTGCATCATTTACATAAGCATTTAAAGCATAAGTAGGTTTTAATTTTAAAGAATCGATATCTAATAATAGCACTAATTCTTTCCATTGGCTATTTCCCCAAGTATGCATAGAAGTAATAGCAGCTTCAGCTTCCGAAGGGCGTTGATAAGGAAAACTATTGATGGTATTTTTTACTGATCCTACTTGTGCAATTACCTGTGTGACAAATAACAAGAAGATAAGTAAATAAGAAATTTTATTTTTCATTGTAAATAATTTTTTTTGAATGATTAAATGGTCCATGGAGAACGCATCGCTGGGTTAATTAATCTATTGGCTTCCTCATCATTAATAAATTCTTGGGTAACTGGATTAAACTTTAAGTTTCTTCCTAATTGTAAGGCTATTTTACCCATATTAATAATGGTACAAGATCTAAATCCATTGGATTCATTTAATGCAAAAGGTGTTCTATCTCTTACAGACTCTAAAAAATCAGTGACTTGAGGAGCAGGGTCTGGAAGCATAGCTAATTTTTCTTTTAAATTCGGAATATCCGAAACAAAGCCTTTAAACAATTTTCCTTTAGGCCCTTCAATGTAGGCTGCATCTGGATCCTTAGCCTCTCCATCTAAAATAATCTTACATCCATCTTCATAGGTGAAAGTTAATTTTCTAAAAGTACCGCAAGCATCAGGATGTTGTTGTTCTGCATCTACTTCTACAGAGACAGGACTAGTTTCGTCTTTGTCAAGGAAGTATTGAATAGGATCAATATAATGTTGTCCCATATCTCCTAAACCACCACCATCATAATCCCAATAGCCTCTAAATGTTTGGTGTACTCTATGTTCATTATAAGGTTTAAAAGGTGCAGGGCCCAACCATCTTTCATAATCTAATTCTTCTGGTACGGGTTGTGTTTCTAATTTTGTTTTTCCTACCCAATAAAATTTCCAATCAAATCCCGTGGTTTTACTAACAGTAACGGTTAATGGCCAACCCAATAAACCAGATTCTACTAATTTTTTTATAGGCTTCACTGTTGAATTCATTCCATAAAAATTATCTTCAAAACGGAACCATGTATTTAAACGAAACATTCTTTTATACTGCTGAACGGCTTCTACCACTCGTTTTCCTTCGCCGATGGTTCTTGTCATTGGTTTTTCACACCAAATATCTTTACCTGCTTTAGCAGCTTCAATGGCCATAATACCATGCCAATGTGGAGGGGTGGCAATATGTACAATATCTACTTCTGGTAAAGCAATTAATTCTCTATGGTCATGAAAAGTTTTTACATTGCCTCCCACTAGTTCTGCAGCCGATGCTAAATGTTTTTTATCTACATCACAAATGGCTACAACACGTGTGCCTGCATAAGGGATATGACCTCTTCCCATACCGCCCAGTCCAATGATTCCTTTGGTGAGTTGATCACTTGGTGCTAAAAATCCTCTACCTAGCACCTGTCTTGGAACAATTGAAAAACCTGCCACCACAGCAGCTGAGTTTTTTAAAAATCGACGACGGCTATTTTTTTCCGGTGTTTTCATAATTTGTTATTAAAGTAAAAAATAAAAAATGATATAACTCATCTCTTTATGAATGCATCATTTTGCTTAGCTAAATTTATTCTTTTTTGCTTAAATTTGGTACAATCCAATTACTTAAAATTGCTTTTATGAATGATACGCATTTACACCTAGAAGAACATTTAAAAAGCAGTGATATGCTTACTGACATAGTTATTGGAATGAGTGACGGGCTCACGGTCCCCTTTGCCTTGGCCGCTGGTTTGAGCGGGGCAGTTCAGGGCAATGTGAACCTTATTTGGATTGCGGGTATAGCGGAAATTGCCGCTGGCTCTATTGCCATGGGACTGGGTGGCTTTTTAGCAGGTAAAACAGAACAAGACCATTATGCCAGTGAATTAAAAAATGAATATTGGGAATTAGAGCATAAAAGAGAGGTAGAGATAGAAGAAGTACGTAAAGTTTTTTTAGAATGGGGCTTGAGTCCAAGTACTGCTGAGGAAGCCACCCAAGAAATTATTAAGGATGATAAGCGTTGGGTAGAATTTATGATGAAACATGAATTAGGATTAGAAGAGCCCGATCCTAAAAGAGCTAGAAAAAGCGCTTTTAATATTGGTAGCAGTTATATCGTAGGAGGGCTGGTTCCTTTAACCCCTTATTTTTTTGTAACTGATGCTATTGATGGATTAAAAATTTCTGCAGCCATTACTTTAGTCTGTTTATATATTTTTGGATTTTTTAAAAGCAAAATGACAGGCGTGAACCCTTGGTGGGGTGGGGTTAAAGTAATGATGACAGGGGCTATAGCTGCGGCTGCTGCCTTTAGCATTGCTAAATTAATTGAAGGGTAAACAGTACAAACTAGTTTTTATACTTTTAAATACTAGATAAAATGAAAACTAAAATTATTTTGCTGTCTCTAAACTATTGTAATAATTAAGCAGCGCAATAAAATCTTCTTCTGATTTTAATTTATTTTTTGTGTTTTTAATCCAAGGCTGTACGCTTGCATTAAAAGGGATAGCCTCTAAAACACTATTTTTATCTAAGCCTTTCAAAGGAATAGTTTTTCCATTATTATAAATGCCATAATATGTTTTTTTAAAAAAGCTTGTTACATTTTTTCCAAGCAAGGGGTCAAAGGGACTTACTTTTACTAAATTTTTTTGTAATAAAATTAATTGATAGGCTCCATTGTTAAAGACGCGGTAAAATCCTGCAGGTTTATTATCAATGTAATCGGGCAGCACAGCAAATGTGGCTGAAATTTTAGTAGCATCTTTGCTGTCTAAAAATGCAATTTTATCAATCAAATTTGTTTCGGCCACTAACTCACCTTCTTTTTCATTTTCATAATGCACTTCCGATGTATATAAATTTAATTTAGCCTTAGGCAATTTATAAATAGCACCCGATTTAAAATATAATATAGCGCTATTCCAATGTTCATCCCAAAAAGGCGTTCCTTCTACATCTTCATAAGTTAAGCCTTTCGCTTTTTTATCTCCAATACTGGAACTATTGGTAATCATTATCATTCCGGGGTTAGGTCCCTTGCTTGCTTCATTAATGTCTATAGTAAGTGTTTGGGCTTTTAGGTGTATAGTACTAATAAATACAACTACTGCCAGTAATAAGAAGCGATGTATAGCCATTTTCTTTTTCATATATATATTTTATATTACTAATTAGTCCCGTTTAATAACCAGATAAAATTAGTTTGTAAAATTTTAGTTTTTATTTCTAATAGCCATTCCTTTTCTAGTTCCATTGTGCTGGCCTTCATTAATCGTTAATGCACCATTCACCCAAATGTACTTAAACCCTTTTGCATACTGATGTGGTTCGGTATAATTTGCCATATCAGCCACTTCATTTTCATCAAAAATGACAATGTCTGCTATATAATCTTCTTTAATTAGACCTCTGTTTTTTAGATTAAATTTTTCTGCAGGTAAAGAACTCATTCTTCTAATCGCATCTTCTAAACTAATCACACCCATCTCTCTTACATATTTTCCCAATACTCTTGCATTGGTTCCATAGGCTCTAGGATGTGGCTTGCCAGCGCCTATTACAGCAATACCTGCATCACTTGCAATCATGTTAAAAGGATATTTCATAATAGCCACTACATCATTGTCACCCATACCATGGTAAACCATTTGCGCTCCCCCTTTTTCAATCATTTGAATAATGGTTTCCGCTTCTGCTTTTTGATTATGTTTATTACCTAATAATAAATTTATTTCTTCAATACTTTTGCCATTGAAACTTGTATCGGCTCTATAACTTGCTACTACTGCATAACTAAAATGTTTTAATCCTCTTTTTTTAATTATACCTATACTATGTTCAGCCACTCTTTTTCTAATCTCAGGTTTTTTTAATCTAGCCATAATAGAATCTTGACCATCGGATAAAACCCAGTCTGGTAACAATACGCTTAACTGTGTACTACTTGCTGTGTAGGGGTATTGATCAATGGTAACATCTATGCCTTCTTTTCTTGCATTGATCACTAATGGAATGGTTTCTTTACTTCTTCCCCAATTGTTTTGACCACTTACTTTAAAATGTGAAATTTCTACAGGTATATGCGCATCGCGTCCAACTTGTATCGCTTCATTGATTGCATCTGCCACTCTATCTTCTTCATATCTAATATGAGAAGAGTATACCCCGCCATTCGCACTAATTACTTTTGCAAGAGAAACAATTTCTTCTGTTGGCGCATAGGCTCCAGGAATATAAATAAGTCCAGTAGACATACCCACTGCACCATCTTGCATTGCCTGTGCTGCTAATTTTTCCATGGTTTGCATTTCAGCTGCAGTCGCATTTCTATTAGCAGTACCCATGGCCTGCTTACGAATGGTATTATGTCCAATAAGGGATGCTACATTAATAGAAGTGCCTATGGAGTCAATGGTATTAAAATAATTTTTTAAATTTTCAGCAGAACCTCCGCAGTTACCAGTAATAACCGTGGTCACTCCATCATAAATAAAATTTGTGGCCAATGGGTTTCTTGATTCGCCCCCTTCAATATGTGCATGAACGTCAATGAATCCGGGGGCCACCACTAAACCTTTGGCATCTATTTCTTTAGTTGCTTTCCAGTTTTTTAAATTGCCAATGGCTACGATTTTATTATTTTGAATGGCCACATCTTTATACTGCCAGTTATTACCTGAACCATCAATGAGTTTACCGTTTCTAATAATATAGTCGGCCTGTTGTGCTTTTAGCATTAAGAGAGAGACTAAACATACAGAAAGTAAAATTATCTTTTTCATAGCTTGTAGTTGTTCTATAAATTTACTAAATCCCCTTTATATTATGGATATTAAAATGGCGATAAGCTTAAAAATTAGTAATTTTAAAGAGCTGCAAATGCTAAACAAACGCAGTATTTATACTTTATTTTATAAAAACCTATATTTTAAATACGCTAATGCTAGTCTTATGAAAAAATTAATTACGTCATTGTTCTATTTGATGCTTTTAACGCAAAGCGTACAGGCTCAAAAAACAAAAAGTTTAAAAACAGCTAGCGATACGGCTGCTGCCTTTGATGCCTATGTGCAAAAATCAATTAAGGAATGGGAAGTCCCAGGTTTAGCCATAGTAGTCGTTAAAAACAATAAAGTTGTTTTTAAAAATTCTTATGGCACCACTGAGCTTGGAACAGGCAATAAAGTAAATAACCAAACTTTATTTGCTTGCGCTTCTACTACGAAGGCCATGACTGCAACGGCCATGGGTATTTTAGTAGACCAAGGCAAAGTGAATTGGGACGATCCGGTTATAAAATATTTACCCAGCTTCAGATTATACGACCCCTATGTGACTACACAAATGCGTGTGCGCGATTTATTCTTACATAATTCTGGTGTGGGCAATACCGATTATTTATGGGCAATGAATATACTTTCTAGTGATGAAATTATGGAACGCATGCAATTGGTAAAACCCTCTTATTCTTTTAGAGCGGGCTTTATTTATCAAAATATATTTTATGGTATTGCAGGAAAAGTAATTGAAAAAGTATCTGGCATGCCTTGGGAAAATTTTATTACAAAAAATATTTTTGAACCCCTAGGTATGTTAAATACACGCGCTAAATTAGGCTTAGTAACCAATCCTAATATATCTAAACCACATCAAAGAGTGGAGGGAAAAATTCAAGTGATTGATAGAGACTCTGCTGATAGAATAGGTGCTGCAGGTTCTGTGTATTCTAATATTGATGAGATTGCTCTATGGATGCAGTGTATGTTAGATAGCAGTAAATATGAAGGGGGAAGATTAGTCTCTCCTGCCACTTGGACTACTTTATTAAAACCTCAAACTTTTGTAACTGAGTCAGAATTTTATCCTACTAAACAATTAACCAAACCTAATTTCACTACGTATGCCTTAGGTTGGTTTCAACAAGATTATAAAGGCAGAAAATTAAATTTTCATACAGGAAGTTTGTCTGGAGAAATTGCAATTCATGGACAAATGCCTGAAGAAAAAACGGGGGTCTATGTTTTTGCGAACTTAGATCATGCAGAAGCAAGACATGCTTTAATGTTTAAAGCCTTTGACCAATATGCTTTAGGGGGCAATACCGATTGGAGTGCCGACTTCCTAAGCTTATATGGAAATATTAGAGCTAAAGCTGCAGCAGCCAGCGCAGCGCAAGAAGCCACTAGAGTGCTGAACACCAAGCCCTCATTAGCTTTAGAAGCCTATGTAGGTACTTATACCGACCCACTATTTGGAAGCATTAGCATTACACTTGAAAATGAAACACTGGTTGCTGAAAATATTAAATTAGGCAAAGGAAAAGTTTCGCATTGGAATTATGATACATTCCAATTGGCTTGGAATAAAAAATGGTATGGTAAAAGCGGACTTAATTTTAGATTGAATGAGGAAGGAAAAGTTTCGTCAGTAGAAATGGATGGGGTGTCCTTAGCTAAAAACTAATCTAGATTTTTGCGCCAGGTCCTTTTACAAATCTTCCAGGTTTAGCATTGGTATGTTCTCCCT
>CAITGN010000167.1:0-1908 GCA_903891965.1 uncultured Bacteroidota bacterium | reverse complement strand
ATGTTTATGCAAATCCTGAAGTGGGTGCGATGATAGCAGTTGCTGAAGCTGCAAGAAATATTGTATGTTCTGGTGGTGAGCCTATTGGAGTTACGAACTGTTTGAACTTTGGTAATCCTTATGATCCTGAAGTGTATTATCAGTTTGTAAAATCGGTAGAAGGTATGGGCGCTGCTTGTAGAAAATTCAATACACCTGTAACAGGGGGTAATGTAAGTTTTTATAATCAAAACCCCGATGGTCCTGTATTTCCTACGCCCACCATTGGTATGGTAGGTATTGTAGAAGATATGAAAAACAGAATGACCTTAGATTTCAAAAATAATGGCGATGCTATTGTTTTATTAGGTAAACAAAGAAATGATATTGGATCTTCTGAATATGTAAATAAATTAAAAGGGGTGACGCATTCTCAAGCACCCTATTTTGATTTAGAAGAAGAATTTGCATTACAACAATTAGTGAGTTCTTTAATTAAAGACCATTCAATAATAAGTGCACATGATATTAGCGAGGGCGGATTAATTATTACTTTATTAGAGTCTGCATTTTATAACAACAAAGGTTTTGAAGTCAATTCAAATGCAAGTAGTTTAAGAAAAGACGCTTATTGGATGGGCGAGGCGCAATCTAGAGTAGTAGTTTCATGTACAAGCGCACAGTTAGCAAGTATTGAAGCGGCTGCTAAGAAATTCAATATTGAATTTACTGTTTTGGGTAAAGTAACAGAAGGAAGTATAAATGTTGAGGGAGAAAATTGGGGAAGCATTGCTAGTTGGAAAAATAGTTATGATACTTCTATTGAAAATAAATTAGCTTCTTAATTCAATGACCAAACAACCCACCATAGTCATAACGGGTACTGCAGGCTTTATTGGCTCTGTGATGGTGCAGTATTTAAATGAAAAGGGGTTTACTAACTTATTATTGGTGGATGATTTTGGTGTAGAAGCAAAAAGAAAAAACTGGGAACAAAAAAAGTACACAAAGGTTATTGAGCGTCAAGCTTTTTTAGATCAACTTATAAATGATGAGCATGAAATTGATATCATTATTCATTTAGGCGCTAGAACCGATACCACTGAATTTAATTATGCTATTCACGAGGAACTGAATGTGGAATATTCAAAATCTATTTGGCAGTATGCTACTAGAAAACAAATTCCACTTATTTATGCTTCTTCTGCTGCCACTTATGGTAGTGGTGAACAAGGATACGATGACAGCCATACTATACTAGACAAATTAGTTCCACTGAACCCATATGGCGTTAGTAAGAATGAATTTGATAAATGGGCAATTGCACAAACCGAGCAACCTCCACTTTGGACAGGTTTAAAATTCTTTAATGTCTATGGTCCTAATGAAGGACATAAGGCTAGAATGGCCAGTGTTATTTTTCATGCTTTCAATCAAATCAAAGAAACCGGTTTGGTTAAATTATTTAAAAGTCACCGTCCCGATTTTAAAGACGGAGAACAACTAAGAGACTTTATATATGTGAAAGACTTAGTGAATGTGATAGGATGGATGATGCACGAGATGTTTGCTTCCAATTGGACTCCAGCTAAAAATGGTTTATATAATTTAGGCACAGGAAAGGCTAGAAGCTTTTATGATTTAGCCGCTAATACTTTTATAGCACAAGGATTAAAGCCCAATATTGAATTCATTGATATGCCTTTGGATATTAGAGATAAATATCAATATTTTACAGAAGCCAACATGAATAAGCTTCGCAGTGCTGGTTATACAAAGCCCTTTACTAGTTTAGAAGAAGGGGTTGCTGACTATGTTAAAAATTATTTGCTTCCCTCAAAGGGTTATTAATATTTCTTCTATTTTTTCAAACTTTCTTACTGACGTTTTATAATAGCCTCCATTGGCCTCCGCGGCAAGAACCGAAGT
>CAITGN010000166.1:0-3550 GCA_903891965.1 uncultured Bacteroidota bacterium | reverse complement strand
TTGCCCTGCAATGGTTACCCTGCTTGGGTCCCCACCAAATGCTGAAATATTATCACGCACCCACTCTAAGGCAGCAACCATATCTAATAAGCCATAATTACCAGAACTGTGATAAGGCGCTTCTTTACTTAATTCAGGGTGTGATAAAAAACCAAATACACCCACTCTATAATTAATACTTACAAAAACAACATCTTTATTGGCAACGGCCGCGCCATCATAAATATCACAACCTGCACCTCCGCTCATAAAACCGCCTCCATATATATAAACAAGTACTGCTTTTTTCTGCGCTGTTTTTTTAGGGGCCCATACATTTAAATATAAGCAGTCTTCATTAATAGGTTCTTTAGGAATCAAGTATTCTTCTGACCAGCACATAAAAGGAAAGGGACTAGCTTGAAAAGGACTAGGGCCGAAGGCGGTACACTCTTTAATGTCTTTCCAAGGTGTTACTGGTTGAGGTGCTTTCCAACGCAAACCACCAACGGGCGGTGCTGCGAAGGGAATACCTTTAAAAACAATTAATCCATTTTTTTCAATACCGCTAATGGCACCCGATTTTATTTTAATAACTGGCTTTTGTGCCGAAACTATAAAAGGAAGAAAGAAGAATAACCAGATTATTTTTTTCATAAAAAAGCGTTTTAAATGCCCATTCAAGTTAATGAATTATGACAATTAAAACGCTTCTGTATTTTACTTATTACAGGGGCGGTAATACTATTTCTTCGCTTCCTGTAGTTTATGAAAACTAATATAAGAGGTAAGTAGTAAAGCAAAGAAAATAACAGCCATAATACCAAAAGGTATAAAGGCATCACCTACCGATAAATGTGCATTTAGGGCAGTAATATACATAATACCATAACCAACATAGGCCCATTCTTTAAAACGAGCGGGTATAGCAGGTACAATTAAAAGAACGCAACCTATTAATTGACCAATGCTCACTTCAATACCTAGGTAACGAGGTATAAGTAAATGATTAGCGCCGTCAATAGCCATTTGAGAATTCATTTGTATGGCACCTAATGAGAATAAACAAATAATACCTGTGCTTATCCAGTAAATAATTTTTGTTGTTTTCATGGTTTGAATTTTGGTTTTAAAGATTAAAATTAATAAAAAAATAACTAATAAAAAAAGGGCCTACGATAATATTTCGTAGGCCCTTGATAAAATAGAAATATTGTATTATTTCATTAATTCATTAAGACCAGTAGCATCATAATAATCCCACTCTCTAATAATTTTACCACCCTTTAAAGCGTTCGCTTGGTAAAAAGGGATAACTACTTTTTTATCACCTTTGCTAAAAGTTAATGAGCAATAAATATGTGTATAGTTTACTGCACCAGTTTCTGGATCTGGCACTGTGTTAACTGTTTCAAATGCATTATAAAAAGTATCTAATTTAATAGAAATTCCTTTTGCTTGTATTGCTTTAAAAATATCTACGTTTTCTTGCACAGTTTCTTTGGTAGCATTATCCCAGAAATAAGCAGTATCAGCATACAATCCTTTGTAAGTATCTAAATCACCCTTAGAGCAATTGATTAATGTTTGTTTTGCATAATCAATATTTGCCGATTTGTCTAAAGTGTAACCAGTATTAGCTGGGTAAGTAGTTTGATTAGCATCTTTGCAAGCTGCAAATACTGTCATTGCAATGACAGTACTGAATAGAATTTTTTTCATTTTGTTTGTTTTGGTATACTTAAATATATTAATAATACTTTTAAAAACACAGCCATTTATATTCTTGTCTGATAATCAATAGAATAGAAGAATAAAAAGACTTATTTATCCCAGTCGTCTCCTGGTACGGTATGAAATGGAGTTTTAAAAAATTGAAAAACTTTATTATTAAATCCAACCTTATCTCTTTGAAGTGTAGCATGTCCAGTAAAAGGCAATATCCATAAATAAGCTTGAGGAATATTTTCAAAAATTTGTAATGTATGAGATGCTTTAATTAAATCATTGTCTCCACCTACCACTAGCACAGGACATTTAATTTTATGTAAATCAGTTAATGGAATATTGGGTTCATCTAGCATCATTTGTACCAGCTTAATAGAATTTCTTGTATTGGCATCTTGTTTTGCTGATCGATATCTTTTTAAATCCGATGCATTCATATTATTACAATAGGTACTAAATACAGAAGTATCTGGTACTAAGTTTGCGCCAGTGGCAACTAATTTTTTTACTTTTTGGGGATGTCTTATAGCTAGTAACAGTCCATTTATTCCTCCATCACTCCATCCAATTACATTAGCGGAATCTATCTTCAATGAATCTAAAACAGCATTTAAATCATCAGCCATCATTTCATAGTTTAAAATGCTACTTGTATCCACAGATTTTCCTTGTGCTCTACTATCCACTCCAATTACTTTATATTTTTTTGCAAAAAAATAAATCTGATCTTTAAAGCTTTTGATAGAGCCTCCATTGCCATGTATTAGAAGTAATGGTTCGCCCTTCCCGTATATTTCATAGTACATTTTAATTCCTCTAGTGTTAATATATTTTCCAACAGCAGCATTTTTGCCTAAATTTTTTACTAGTTCGCTCTGTTTAGTTTGGGCCATTAGTGACATTGGCAATAGCATTATTACAATGCTCTTTAAGATAAGTTTATTCATTTTTTATTATTTATTTTGACAATTATTTTATACGTTTTGAAATATTTTTTAACACCGTTTTTTTAATCATTGCAATTACTTCAACTTGAGGGTCCACAATTTCTGCAATTTTATATTCTAAAGAAGATCCCATTACTTGTGTTGCTTCTTCAAGAGTTAAATTATAATCTTCTTGCAACCAATCTAAGATTCCTTTAGTTGCTATTTTCAAAGAGTTGTCAAGTGTACCATTCATACCCACTGACATAATATAGGTTGCATCTTCTACTCTTGGATAAGCTATTTGTTTAGTAGCACTTTTAATAAGTTTAACAGTGAATGCGTAATCTAGTGATGTTTCTAAGGCCATCCAGTTTATTTCTCCATCACCTTGTATCGCATGGCCATCTCCTAAATATAAAAGACCACCTTTATTATATACTGGCAAGTAAACGGAAGCATTTTTAGCAATACGATTAAAATCCATATTACCACCAAAGGGTCCTGCATCTCCTGTGCCAACTTCTTGTCCCTTCGGAGCAGCCAAACCAACGCATCCAAGAAAAGGGCTTATAGCAACCTCAAAGTTTTTTAAATGTTCTGTAGGAGCTTGAAGCTTCGCTTTGTTTTTCTTTAGATCTAAATTCCAAACAATGGGCTCTAGATTATTTTTTACTAAATCGGTAATAGAGGAGGGCATACTACGTTCATGAAAGTAGGGCAGACATAAAGCAGTATTTCTGCTAAATTTCATGTCTGTGAAAGTTACTTTTATAATATCTCCTTCTTCCGCACCTTCTACATAAAAAGGCCCTGTTAAAGGATTTTCAGCTTTGCCAATTGAACGTTTGATTCCGTTTTTATCAAATCCATCACAATCAACAGAGCTAGTATAAATAGTATCTCCTGGTAAAATA
>CAITGN010000165.1:0-4569 GCA_903891965.1 uncultured Bacteroidota bacterium | reverse complement strand
ATTTAGTGCCACTTGATTTTTGGCATTCAGCAAGAAAAGTCTGCGAGACTATTAAGCCTTTATTTTGGCTAGCAGAATGCGAGGATATAACGTATCATTCGGTATTTGATGCAAGTTATGCATGGTCATGGATGCATGAAACAACTAAAGTGGTAAAAGAGGAGTCAGGGGTGAATGAAATATATAATATACTTCATGACTATGCACAGTACCCCCAGGGGGCCTATAAATTATTTTTCACTTCTAATCATGATGAGAATACTTGGAATGGAACAGAGTATGAAAAATATGGAATAGCTGCAAAGGCCTGGGCCGTATTTACATTTATGTGGAAGGGTATTCCCTTAATCTATAGTGGACAGGAATTGCCCAACCATAAAAGATTAGCCTTCTTTGATAAAGATAAAATTGAATGGACGAACCAACCTCAATTAGGGGCTTTCTATAAAACACTTATTGAGTTAAGAAAAAACTACGCATGTATTATAGAAGGGGATAGTTTTAATTTACCCAGCTCGAATAACCAAGTAATGGCTTTTTTAAGGTATGATCAGCAGCCTGAAAAAAATGCTGAAAAACAAATCATACTAGTCGTGCTTAATTTTTCCCATCAAATACAAAAAGTAGCATTGGAACATGACTATTTAAAGGGGTCGTTTTTAAATGCCTTCTCGGGGTTGAGCTACTCCTTTAATAAACAGGAAAGCTTCGAGCTTATGCCTGGGGACTATTTCGTGTATGTTAAATGCGCGTCCTAGTTTTAAATGCTAGTATTCAACCTTAATATTCAAACTAGTAGCTTTAACTAGTTTCTCTTAGCCTGTTGAAAGGCTACAAATTCCATCATTTCTTGTAAAGAAAAACTACTTAAATTTTGTGCAGCAGTAAGCCCTGCTTTTTGAGCAACTAGAACTCCATATTTACAATCTTCAAATCCTTCCACCGCATGCGCATCCGGATTAATAGATATAAGTACTTCTTTTTGGACAGCTTCTGCTATATAACGCCAATCCATATCTAGACGGCGGGGGTGGGCATTTAATTCTATTACTACATTATTATCGGCGCAGGCTTCTATTATGGCTGCATGATTAACGGGATATCCTTTTCTACTTAAAAGTAATCGGCCCGTAGGATGACCCAATATACTTGTATAGGGGTTATTAATAGCGTTCAGTAATCGCATCATGGCTTTTTCTTCCGTCATTTTTAAATTAGAATGGATTGAGGCAATGACAATATCGAAGCTTTCTAATATTTCATCTGGGTAATCCAAGCTGCCATCATTTAAAATATCCGACTCAATACTTTTAAAAATAACAAAGGGGGCTAGCTTTTTATTTAGGGCATCAATTTCTTTATGTTGATTCAAAATACGATCGGCTTGCAAGCCATTGGCATAGAAGGCCGATTTTGAGTGGTCGCTAATAACTAAATATTCATAGCCTGCTTCTTTAGCGGCCTTCGCCATTTGCTCAATGGTATGAATGCCATCGCTCCAAGTGCTATGAGAATGTATGATACCCTTAATATCTTCCACCTGAATACTGCGGGCAAGACTTTTTTTATTGGATAGAAGGCTGGATAAAATAGCGGGGTCTTCTCTTTGGGGGGCGGGTATGAATGGAATGCCTAATTGCTCGAAAATAGCTGCCTCAGAAATAAATTTAAATTTTTTTTCAAAAAGGGGGTTTTCGACCCATTTTTTAAGAAAATCGGGGGAGCAGGCAAGGGAAAAATCGGTCCAATGGAAATTATCGGGGCTAGTTAAATGCCACCTAATTTCAAAATTATCTACTCCTTTACTACTTAAAAATTCATCTGATTTTGTAATCGTAAATTCTTTTTCTGTTAACCAGTCTATTAATTTATTTTCTGAAAGGGTAGAGACAATATCTAAAAAATCGATGGTCTCCATTTGTCTTTTAAAGTGACCAGAAATAATATGTTCGTTCTTTGGAAATTTCTCATTCAATATAGTTTGCAAATTATGTGCAAGTGTTTCAACTTGTTCATATAAAAAACTTCCTTGATGTTGTAAATAATATTCTAATGACTCTTGAATATTTTGTTGTGTCTTCGCACCAAATCCTTTGTAGTTTATTAATCTGTTTTCTTGACATGCATATAATAGTTCGCCCACTGTTTCAATTTCTAATTCTTTCCAAATGGTAATAATTTTTTTAGGACCTAAACCTTTAATTTTTAACATTTCTAAAATACCCATTGGCGTTTTTTCAATATAGGTTTCTAGCAGTGTAAGTCGCTTATTTTCAATGAGTTGCAATATCTTTTGTCCAATGGCTTCACCTATACCTCTAATAGCAAATAATTCATGCGCTGACATTTCACTTACTGGTTCTGCTAATTTATCTAATGTGTAGGCAGCATTCGTATAAGACTTTATTTTGAATGCATTTTCGCCATGGATGTCCATTAGTTTTCCAAGTAAAGTAAATTGTTCGGCGATCTCGTAATTATGCATGCGTGAATGTATAAAAAATAGTTCAAAAAAAAATCCCCCCCGTAAACGGGGAGGACTTCAAATCTATTTTTGCTGAAAGCAAAAAAGACGATTTAATTATCTTGCGATAATTATTTCTTTTTAGCAGCTTTCTTCTTAGCAGCTTTCTTCTTAGGAGCAGCTTTTTTAGCAGCTTTCTTTTTAGGAGCAGCTTTTTTAGCAGCTTTCTTTTTAGGAGCAGCTTTTTTAGCAGCTTTTTTAGGAGCAGCTTTTTTAGCAGCTTTTTTAGCTTTTGCCATGTTTTTTAGATTTAATGGTTAGTAAATATGTATTAAAAATAGAAAACTTTTTTAATAACTGCAAAATTATTTTTTTTAAGCTACTGTTTCTACCGGTAGGATAGACACTGTGGTACGGTTATTTCTGCCTTTTTTAAACTCCACAATTCCGTTAGAAAGTGCGAATAATGTAAAGTCAGAGCCAACTCCAACGTGTTTACCAGGATGGTATACAGTACCTCTTTGGCGTATAATGATGTTGCCAGATAATGCTGGTTGACCACCATAAATCTTAACACCTAAACGTTTGCTTTGGGAATCACGGCCGTTTTTTACGGAACCTTCCCCTTTTTTGTGTGCCATAGTATATTCTTTTTTCTAGCCTTTTATTAATAATAGATATATCTTATTTAGTCCGGCCTAAGCTGGATTAAGCGATGTTCTCGATTTTAATTTGTGTGTAATGTGTTCTGTGACCATGTTTCTTGCGGAAACCTTTACGTCTTTTCATTTTAAAGGCGATAACTTTATCACCTTGTACTAAGTCGTTTAAAATTTCAGCCTTCACTTTTACCTTGCTCGTAAAAGAGATGCTTCCATTGTTATCGACAAATAAAACATCGTTGAATTCAACTTTGTCTCCGGTTTTACCTTGCAGGTGAGGTACATACAAGCTATCTCCTGCTTGTACTTTAAATTGTTGTCCTGCGATTTTAACTACTGCTAACATAATGTCCAAAATTAGGACGGCAAAGGTAATTATTTTTATCCCAATTTGCAATTAATTCTCAAAAAATATAATGGGGCCTCCAAATTGCCTTAAAAACCCACATTTATCTGATTTTTAAGGACTAAAGTGATTTGACAATAACTAAATTAGTACCTAATTTCGCCTCGATCTATCTATTATAACGTATCCGAATATGATTAATGTCAAATCTTTATTGGCCAAACCCTTTGCAGGTGTCATTCATCGTCTAATACAAAAGGATCGCAAAACTGCCCTCAAAGATCAACAAGACATTCTAAATCAATTAATTAAGATAGGAAAAACCACCCTTTTTGGCAAAGAACACCATTTTGACAAGGTAAATGACTACCCAAGCTTCCAAAAAGCAGTGCCTTTAAGAGACTACGAGCAGTTCATTCCCTATATCGACCAAATTAAAAAAGGAACTCAAAATGTGCTTTGGAAGGGCCGACCTATCTATTTTGCCAAAACCAGCGGGACCACCAGCGGGGTTAAATATATACCCATTACCAAGGATTCTATAGACAATCATATTAATGGGGCCAGAAATGCCATACTTGCCTATATGTCTGTAACGGGAAATACCCGGTTTGCAGGCGGTAAAATGATATTTCTAAGTGGTTCCCCCGAACTAGAACGAGTGGGCGGTATTCCCACAGGAAGATTAAGTGGCATTGTAAATCATCATATACCTCAATATTTAAGAGGAAACCAACTACCTAGTTTTGAAACCAATTGCATAGAAGAGTGGGAAGAAAAACTAGATAAAATAGTTGCTGAAACAGTGGGCAAGGATTTAACATTAATTGGAGGCATTCCACCTTGGGTGCAAATGTATTTTGATAGAATAGTTGAATTAACGGGAAAACCTGTTATTGAAATTTTTCCTAATCTTCAAGTGCTCGTGCAAGGGGGTGTGAATTTCGAACCTTATAAAGCAAAACTATTTGATACCATCGGAAAAGAAATAGATACGATTGAATTATTTCCAGCCAGCGAAGGTTTCTTTGCTTATCAAGATACAAGAACAGAACCAGGATTATTATTAAATACCAATAGTGGTATTTTTTATGAGT
>CAITGN010000164.1:0-1795 GCA_903891965.1 uncultured Bacteroidota bacterium | reverse complement strand
CATGACTACTTTTTTAAATTTAGTACAAAGTGAACCCGATATTGCCAAGATACCTATCATGATTGATAGTTCTAAGTTTGAAATTATTGAAGCGGGTTTAAAATGTGTGCAAGGAAAATGTATTGTGAACTCTATTTCCATGAAGGAAGGAGAAGCTAAGTTTATTGAACAAGCACATATCTGTAAGGCATTTGGTGCGGCTGTCATTGTAATGGCTTTTGATGAAGTAGGACAGGCCGATACCAAGGATAGAAAAATAGAAATTTGTGCACGCGCGTATAAAATATTAGTAGAACAAGTAGGATTCGATCCTCAAGATATTATTTTCGATCCCAATATTTTTGCAGTAGCCACAGGTATTGAAGAGCATAATAATTACGCCGTCGATTTTATTGAAGCTACCCGCGTTATTAAACAACAAATGCCACTTGCTAAAGTAAGTGGAGGTGTATCCAACGTTTCTTTTTCTTTTAGAGGCAACGATGCCGTACGTGAAGCTATTCATGCTGTATTTTTATTTCATGCAGTGAAAGCCGGTATGGATATGGGTATTGTGAATGCAGGTCAATTAGAAGTATATGATGAAATTGAACCTACCTTAAGAAATTTATGTGAGGATGTAATTTTAAATAGAAACAACGACAACAACGAAGCCACCGAAGCCTTGATTCAATACGCCGATACGGTAAAAGCAAAAGGCAAGGTAGAAGTAAAAAGTGCTGCATGGAGAGAAGGCACCGTAGAAGAAAGGTTAGCGCATTCTTTAATTAATGGTATTACCGATTATATTGATGCAGATACAGAAGAAGCAAGATTACAATACAGCGAACCATTAGAAGTCATTGAAGGACCACTGATGGCGGGCATGAACCAAGTGGGTGATTTATTTGGCGCAGGTAAAATGTTTTTACCACAGGTAGTAAAAAGTGCTAGGGTGATGAAAAAAAGTGTGGCGGTATTAACTCCATTTATTGAAGCGGAGAAAGAAAGAAAAAAATTAGCTTCCATTAACCCCAATGGCGCAAGCAAGGGCCCTGCTAAAATATTACTGGCCACCGTGAAAGGCGATGTACATGATATTGGAAAAAATATTGTGGGCGTGGTACTTGGCTGTAATGGATATGAAATTATTGATTTAGGCGTAATGGTGCCTGCCGATAAAATTTTAGCAGAAGCACAAAAGCAAGAGGTAGATATTATTGGACTAAGTGGTTTAATTACACCTTCATTAGATGAGATGGTCTATATCGCTAAAGAAATGAAACGCAGAGGCATGACTATTCCACTTATGATTGGTGGTGCTACTACTTCTCGTATGCATACGGCTGTAAAGATTGCACCTGAATATGGAGATGGTGTGATACATGTATTAGACGCTTCAAGAAGTGTAACGGTGGCTGGCTCCTTATTGAGTAAAGAACAAAAAGCCCCTTTCTTATTAGAATTAGAAAAAGCCTATGCAGGTTTAAAGTCCGATTTTGATAATAAAAAAACAACTAAGCAATCACTTAGCTATTTAGATGCTTTACAAAACAAAGCAGTCATAGATTGGGAAAACTTTAAAGTGGTAGCCCCTAGTTTTACAGGTAATAAAGCCATTGAGATTACCGACTTATCGGTACTCGTAGACTATATCGATTGGAAACCCTTTTTCATTGCATGGGAATTGCATGGAAATTTCCCTGCTATTTTAACAGATAAGGTAGTAGGTGAAGTGGCTACCAAATTATATGCCGACGCGCAAAAACTTCTCACTCAAATTATTGAAGAGAAATGGCTAACAGCAAAAGGCGCT
>CAITGN010000163.1:0-2513 GCA_903891965.1 uncultured Bacteroidota bacterium | reverse complement strand
GCATCATCAGAACTTGTTGTAGCTTGTGGTGTAGTACAAGCAAATAATGCAATGGTAGTTGCCATTACTAGAATTGTTTTTTTCATTGTTTTGATTTTTTATTTTTTGATTTGAATAAACTATTTTTCAATATTCATCACATTTACATGTAAGACTATTTTAGTGATATCTCTATAAGTAACTAAATTGTTTAAATTAGCAGTTTCCTCTGCTGTCATTTTATTTTTAGTCATATCCACCTTTTTATTCATCTGCTCCATATTTGAAAATAAGTGAGTAATCACATGACTGAAACGAGACTCTGTACCTTGGCCACCCATACTATGCATAAAATTAAATGCCATTTTATTGCCACTATCTATTAAACCATTATGCCATTTATTACTAAATGCAATTTCCGCATCTGCGTATTTACCATTTTTAGATTTAATAAAATTCATACTCATTAAACTTTGTCCTGGTGTTACCACATAATTTTTAGGACCTAAGGGTAAGTCAAGGCTCATAATAGCATCTCTAACCATGGTTCTTGTTTTTAAAGTAGTGCTAGCCATCACTTCATAATCTTCAGGATATTTTTTCTTAAAATCATCTACAGAAATAGATTTACCTAAACCAAGTGCATCTTGATAATTGCTGTAGACTGTAGTCACCACATAGTCATAATCTACATCATTGCCTGGAAGCACTTTCCATACCCTATGCATTGTTATAATACCTGCATTGATTGACTCCTTGTGATAATTAACCCAAGATTTTTCTAACTTTTCATAATCTTGACCAGGCATCACTTTCATAAATTCAAACTTTACATAATAGCTTTGTGCACTTGCTGTAAATAAGCATAGTAAAAGGGTTACTGAAAGAATAATTTTTTTCATTGTTTTTAACTTTTTAGAGCATTAAATTAGTTATTTAGTATCAAAAAGAAAGCTTTTTTGCATTATTTTTTGATAAATAATCAAAAAAAAGGCCCCTATGTAAAGGGGCCTTTTTTGTAAATCTCTAAATTTTACCTATTATTTTGTTTCTTTATAAGAATCTGCTAACTGACTACCATTATAATAGGCGCTTTCAGTTTGAATTTGACCTTGGTCATTAAATGTATGTGAAAAGACTAAAGCAAGTTTAAACTTCTTATTGGTCTTCTTATTTCTTAAACGCATTGACCACCAAGAATCTACCACCGAGCTTGGACCATCATGATCCAACATATCAGGATACCCTACTTCGTCAATACCTATGATTTCAATGTTTTCAAAAAATGGTGTTAAGTCTTTTTTTCTTTCCTCAATACCTCTTGATACTCCATATGCATAATTAAGATCATTAAATCTTGCATTGGGAGCAAAGTCTGTAAACATACCATCCATATTAGCTAATGAGAAATTAGCAACCAATTTTCTCACTTTTACAATATTCGGATGATTCTTATATAATATACCATTGGTTAATGTTTGCTCAGATTCTGTATTTTTAACCAACATTGCCGTATTCATATAAAAGTTCATGCTTTTAATCTTAGTGCCATCCGCATTGAATATGAAAGTACAATCATAAGGAGATTCTATTTTAAATCCTGATTTTTTATTGATAGCAAAGAACATGTTATAGGTATACACCCAAATACCGTCTTTCTTATACTCTAAAGCATCTGGATAAGAAGCTCCTCTTTTAGTTATAGAGAAATTTGTATAGTTGTTTGCATAATTTTGAGCATTGCGAATACAAGTTGCTAAATCTTGGCCTTTGTATTCCCAGCTAGTGTTCAATGAATTATATGCTCTGAAATCGTCGGTAGTTAAGCTAGTCATAGTAGCTGCATCGCCCTTTACAAAGGCTTGCATGAATTTCTCTACCACATCAATAGAAGGATGCTTGTCATAGATAACTCCATTAGCATTTTTTTGCGCATTCACCCCTATTATCATACATAATAACAAGAGTGTTGAAAGTAATTTTTTCATCTGGTTTTTAATTTTAATGAATGTTAAAAATATGTAATTACTTTCAAAAAAAAAGTGAAATAATTATTAATTTTTACTAAAAAGAAAACCCTTGCAAATACAAGATTTACAAGGGTTTATAAAAAGAAGGTCTGGTCTTATATTATTTAGCCGCTATTTTGAATGTTTTGGTAGACGTATTAGTGCTTTTAGACTTAGAAGTAACTACCACCGTTGCAGTTGATAAAACCCCTGGTGATAAACTAGAAATAGTAATAGCATTAGAAGCAGCCGTGGTGCTTGTTATATTATTATTAAATACAGCTGTATTATCTGCATCCTTGGTTACTTTAACATCTATGGTTACACCATCCTTTGGTAAGGTAGAGGTAATATTCACATTGATAGCCTGTGAACCCCCTATGGCTCCATATATTTTTGTATAATCAATCTCAGTGCTTGCAATTTCCACTTTAAAGGCTAAGTCTGTTTCAGGTACCACCACAACAGGAGGTGGTGTTGGTGTAGGAGAGTCTCCCCCTTTGCTACATGCCATAAACATGAAAG
>CAITGN010000162.1:0-7516 GCA_903891965.1 uncultured Bacteroidota bacterium | reverse complement strand
TGTTTATTGCTATGAAAAACAGTGATACGGTCTTACTTAAATCTTGTTTTTCAAATAATGCTGTTATTCAAACTATACTATCAAGCCCAGCGGGGGCGGAGGTAAAAGAGGCAAGTGTGCAATCTTTTTTGAATAGTGTGGGCAAGCAACCCGTAGGTGCTTTAGACGAAAGAATTGTATTTGATACAATATTAATTAATAAAGAGTTAGCCAGCGTATGGACGCCTTATCAACTATATGTTAAAGAGAAATACATACACCAAGGAGTGGATTCCTTTCAAGTAGTGCGCACAAAAGAAGGCTGGAAAATTCAATATTTAATAGATACGCGTTATCCCTAATTAGATAGTTTCAAATTCACCCTTATCCGTATTCTTCTTTACTTTATCTGCTTCGAATATTTTTCCATTCATGGCTATGTATACGCCAGGGTTTAAAACTTGTACAAAGGCAAGGGCGCTTCCTAAATTAAATAAACCATCAGAGCTACCAAATTTATAAGGTATCATGGCGCCTGTAAGCACAATGGTTTTGCCTTTACAATGCTTGGCTAAATAAGAAGCAGTAAGGGTCATAGTATCGGTACCATGGGTAATTAAAATTTTATCATCCTTGATTTCATTACAAGCCGCGGCAATCATTTGTCTATCGGCTTCAATGAATTCTAAACTATCTTTCATCATAAGTGTAGTAATCGATAAATCTAAATTACTTCTACCTAGTTGCAACATTTCATGCAAATGAGTTTCTTTGAAAAATAAACTACCATTTAGTTCATTATACTCTTTATCAAATGTGCCCCCTGTAACAAAAACCTTAATTGTATTTGACATAGAAATTATTTTTGGTGAAAGCTATCGCCAATAAAAGCAAGTGCGTCAATGATACCTGTTCTCCAATAGGTCCAGTTATGCGCGCCGTCCCTCATTCTAAATTCATGTGGTACATTTTTATTAGTGAGTGCTATGTGTAACTGCGCATTACCAATGGTTAAAAAATCGTCATCACCACAGTCAATCCAATACCTTACAGAGGATAACTCTTCTTTGGTTTTTTTATCAATAAGACCCAATGGGCTATTGGCAAGCCATGTAGGTGTAAGGCGGTCAGCCCCCATTAAATTTTTGCCAATTGAATTGATAAAATATCCATCAAATTGAGATTTTGACATTTCTTTAATTTGATCTGGCGTCCAAATGGCTGCACTTAAGGGAGCAGCAGCTGCAAATAATTCAGGGTATTTAAGGGCATATAATAATGAACCATAGCCACCCATAGAAAGTCCAGAGATACCTCTAAACCTTTTTTCTGCCTTAACCTTATAGGTTTTTTCAATATGTGGTATGAGCTCTTTTATAAAAAAATCTTCGTAATTAAAACTTCCATCAGCGGCATTAATATAAAAACTTGTAAAGCCATCGGGCGTAACAATAATCATAGGAGGTATTTTACCCGTTTTAATGGCATCATCTGCTAAGCGGTTTACTTCGCCAAATTGTATCCAGCCATCATCTGCATCGCCATGTCCATGTAGTAAGTATGTAACAGGATAATTACGCTCGCTGGTATAATAGTCACTAGGTAAGTAAATAGTATAATGTACTTCTTTATTAAGTATAGTACTTTTAATAACTTGTTTTTCTTTTACAATACCTTGGGCAAAACTGCCAATGATAAAACTGAAAACAAATAGCAGCATTAATTGTATTTTTTTCATATCTCTTTTATTTATTATAATTTTATTTTAAAATAGTATTAATCCTTTCTATTGATGGTTAATAATTATCATCATTTATTTCTAACCAATAACCATCTGGGTCTTGCAACCAAATTTGATGCACGCCGTCTACACGCGTAGTAATGGCATTTTTATTACCACTCACATCTTCAAAACTTAGGTGTGCTGCTTTTAGTTTTTCTATAAAGCCTTTAAAGTCAGGCTCTGTATAACAGGTATGCTGGTTTTTATAGTATTCTTTTTTTTCAGTAGCGCCCTGTATAACATGTAACATACTATGATCACTTGTCTTATACCAAATATGTTTTCCATCATGAAAGGGTTCTGCAACAGAATCAAGCCCAATAATTTTACTATAAAAATTGCCTGTTTTTTCCATATCCATTACAAAAATGGCAGTATGATTTATATGCACTTTCGTGTTTTTTTCTTGCGCAACTAATTGAAGAGAAACCATTATCAAAAATGGCAGGAATATTTTTTTCATAAGGCCTAATTTATAAGCCTAAGATACAAAAAACAAGGCGCTGATAAAAGAATGTTTTATGAACTAGTTTTTACGCTTTAGAGGCTTATCAAACATATCCAATTTATCTTGTATAGGATTGTCAGAAATGGATGCTGCTTGTAGTTTATTGGCTCTTGAAACCGGGGTACTGCTACCAATAGCATTGGACTTATAGGCTACAGGGCCAATAATATTGAGTGCTTTATTTAAATAAGTTTCATTAGGGTCGCCCAATAATTTATAAGGAAGAATATCGTCTGTAAGCGCATAGTCTGGTAAAAAACCATTCACTGTTCCGTAATCGGATTGGTCTTGGGAATTTAATATTTTAAAAGTGATGGGTTGTAAACCATAGTTCCATCTTTTGGCATTATCGGTAATAGTAAAAGAACCCACATTTTTTCCATAAGTATGTTCGCCAATTAAAATGACACTCATAAATGGTTTTAAATTATTAATGATAAGCTCACTAGCTGAAGCAGTGCCAGTAGAAGTTAAAACAAAGACTCTATTTAAAGAACTAATATTATTGGCCTCCATTTTAAAATTAGTAAGAAGAGCCGCGGCTCCGTATTGTTTTATGACTTCTTTTGTATAAGCATCGTTATACTGTCTTTTATTCATCACCTTATCTACTTTACTTGCTAAGTCCTTCACTATTAAAGTGGTTAATAAATCTGAATTGGTAACATAACCACCTCCATTATATCGAAGGTCAATGACTAGCTCGTTCACTCCTTTATCTTTAAATCTGCCAAATACAGCCCTTAAGCTATCATCAAAACTTGTTAAAAATTGCAAGTAGGCAAAATAGCCCACTTTTTTGCCTGCCCAATTAATTACGGTGTCTTGTAAAATGGGATTGGTTTGCAATTCAACTTTAGTTACGGTTACAGTTTTACCTGTACTACTAAATACTTTATTATTATATGTACCTAGTCCTAATCTTAAAGTTTGATTTTGTAATACTGAATTATAATTAGAGGTAGTGACAGTTTGATCATCTACAGACAAAATAATATCTCCTCTTTTTAATCCATTTTTTTCAGCAGGACTTCCTTTTAATACATAGGCTATCACCAAGGCCACATTTACTTTTGCATCATCGGCGTAAAAAGCACTCACCCGAATACCTAAGACGGTATTAATACCATTTAATTGGTTAATTAAATTAGCGGAACTGCTATCTATCCATGAAAAACGGTCCGTGGTTTTATAATCATATAAAATACTATAAAAATAATCCATGGGATTACTGCTGGTATTGGTTTTGGCAATGGCTGGCATTTTATCGGTCCATAAATAATAGGCCGTCATATTCTCGTGTATCCAGGTATTAACATCGGTATTGGTAATTTTTGGCGAAGTCGAATTGTCTACTACAGGTGTTTCAGGAATGGTCGTAACCGTTTTATTACAAGCCATTGTACTCATTATTAAAATACCTATAAGTAATTTTCTGAATTGCATGTTAGTTTGTTTAACTTCTTAAAATTAAGAAATTTATATGGTTCTAGGTTCTAATTAACTTAATTTTGTGAACAATAGAATTGGTTCTAGGCAACCAAAAAATATAAAACAAGAAATGAAAAAAATACTCTACACTTTACTGCTTTTAAATTTCTTTTTTTCAGCGCATGCGCAAAAAGCAAATAGCTATACTAAGTCTATTAATGATTGGCATAAAGCGCGCATTGCCGATTTAAAAACACCCAACGGTTGGTTAAATTTAGAAGGCCTTTTTTGGTTACATAAGGGAACAAATACTTTAGGTAAAAAAGAAGGCAGCGATTGTAGGTATGACAATGCTTCATTTCCAGCAGTATTAGGTTCTTTTATTTATGAAGGCGATTCTGTATTATGGATGAATAGTGCCAACACTACTATTAAAGTGAACGGCGTATTAGTAAATGGAACAAATCCTGTAAAGGTTTTTTCTAAAGAAGAACAAGCTATTACTATGTCATGGTCACATTATACATGGACGATTATTAAAAGAGAAGATAAAGTGGGGGTAAGATTTAGAAACTTAGAAGCTAAGACCTTAACTGGCTTTAAAGGTATTGAACGCTTTAAGATTGATTCTAATTGGCGCTTCAAGGCAACCATGGTGGCGCCTTCACAAAATGTATTAATGATTACCAATGTACTTGGTCAAACTACTCCCACAAAAACAGCAGGTAAATTATTATTTACAATTAATAATAAAGAATACAGCTTAGATGTGATTGACGAAGGAGGTCCAAAATTATTTATTGTATTTGCAGATGAAACTGCAGGTAAAACTACTTATGGAGCAGGACGATTTATCGAAATACCTAAACCAGATGCTTTGGGGAATACAGAAATAGATTTCAATATTGCTTATAATCCTCCTTGTGCCTTTACTGCCTTTGCTACTTGCCCATTACCCCCTGCGCAGAATAGATTAAAAATTGCCATTCCTGCAGGCGAAAAAAATTATGGTAATCACTAGTTGGTCCATTACCTTTGAAAAGAGATGAACCAAGATTCAACCATATCACCCACAATTGCCATAGTAGGCCTGGGTTATGTAGGCCTGCCACTTGCTGTAGCCTTTGCTAAGAAGTATGCAGTAATTGGTTTTGATATTAATGAAACGCGGGTAAAGGATTTACAAAACGGCAAAGACATTACATTAGAATGTAGTGCAGAAGAAATTCAAAACGCAGGTAATTTAATTTTTACTGCTTCTTTAAAAGATATTGCGGAGTCGAATATATTTATTGTAACAGTGCCAACTCCGGTAGATGCAGACAAGCGCCCTAACTTAAAACCTTTATTAGAAGCAACTGCTATGATAGGTGCTGCTTTGAAAAAAGGGGACTTGGTTATTTATGAAAGTACAGTGTATCCTGGTTGCACAGAAGAAGACTGTGTTCCTGTTTTAGAAAAGCAAAGTGGTTTAGTTTTTAATAAAGATTTTTATTGCGGCTATTCCCCTGAAAGAATAAATCCAGGTGATAAAGTAAATACACTTACAACTATAAAAAAACTTACATCGGGTTCTACACCTGAGATAGCTAATATGGTAGACACACTTTATGCCAGTATTATAACAGCAGGTACTTTTAAAGTGTCTAGTATTAAAGTGGCAGAAGCGGCTAAATCAATTGAAAACGCACAGCGTGATATAAATATTTCTTTTGTCAATGAACTCGCACTCATTTTTGATCGAATGAATATTGATACACATGAGGTATTAGAAGCCGCTGCTACTAAATGGAATTTTTTACCTTTTAAGCCAGGCTTAGTGGGTGGGCATTGTATTGGAGTAGACCCATATTATTTAGCGAGTAAGGCTACAAGTTTAGGGTATCATCCGCAAGTAATTTTATCGGGAAGAAATGTGAATGATCAAATGAGCAGTTTTGTAACTGAAAAATTAATTCAATTATTAAATACCAGTGGCCTTGCTGTTAAAGGAGCGAAGGCTTTAATATTAGGAGTGAGTTTTAAAGAAAATTGCCCTGATATTAGAAATTCAAAAGCCTTTGAAATATATAGCCAGCTTAGCGCTGCGGGCATGCAGGTAGATGCCTTTGACCCTTATGCCAATGAGGTAGAAGTAAAAGCTAAACATAATATTCAATTAGTGAAAGACTTAGGCAAATATGACGCGATAGTGCTTGTGGTTGCACATGCGTTTTTCAAGTCATTAGATTATGCAAGCCTGAAAGCTTCTAATAAAACAATTATTTACGATACCAAGGCCTTCTTGGATAGAAGCATTGTTACTGCAAGATTGTAATACTTACTTTGTATTACTATTTACAAAAAAATAAATAGCTGCTACTTAAGATGTACTATTACCTACTGAGGATGATAAGTACGCTCTGCATTTTTTAGCACTTCGTTTTTATCTAAGGTCATTTTTTTCACCTGCTGCGCCTGATACATGGCACGTTGGTCGGCATAATGCTTGTCTCCTTTATTAGAACTTGCTCCAAAAGTATTTACGGTTTCAATCAAAGGCAAACTGCCATCTTTAGGAAAGCGAACAAATCCAATATAAGCGTCACCACTATTCATTTTTCTTTGTCCAGTACCATAGGGTTGAGTTTGCACTGCTGCAAGTACATCTGGCATACCACCTTGAGGCCAGTTCTCATCACCTCTTACTAGTCTTTGCATTTCACCTAAGCTCACGTCCAGTCTATTATAATTTTTCATTAAAAAATCATAAATGTATTGGTAGGTAGCAATGGCTTCTTGCATGGTTAATTTATCATCCTTTCTTCCCTCCATTAATTTAGGAATTTCATAATAAGCTAAATTATAAATAAGCGCCCCATTACTTTCAGGATTGGTATTGTGGTCCCAAGTCTTCAACGCTTTTATAATGGGCGCAAGGGTAGGATATTTATTTTCATCTACTAAAAACATAGTATCTGCTGTAAAGCCATAAGGAAATAAAATAGTAGAGGGTAATTGACGATCAAATTTTATTCGCTTTAAATCGGCGTAAGAAATTTTATCTAGAGGGTCTATTAAGTCTTTGGCACGACGACTTCTATTGTCGTGGTATAATTCATAACCATCTTTAGGATCAAAATTCTTAGGATCTAAATTTTCATTTTCTGCAGTGGCTAAAAATGGAGAGTGATTCATGTTTATTAAATACCCACTTTTAGGATTGGTATATTGAGGAAACTCGTTTAATGGTTTAAACTTTGTCCAAAGGGTAGCCCTTGTATTGCCCGGTACTGTTGAATTCCAATGATAACTAGTATCTGCATTACGATAAGGCATTTTACCACTAGAGATATAAAATATAGTATCGCGTTTGTCGGCGTACATGATATTAAACATAGCTAAATGGTTTTGCGCCACGGCTGCTTTAAATTCAGTAAAATTAGTAGCCTTATTCATGGCATACCATTGTTGCAAAGCACCCGCATCCATTAAGGCAGGTAAACGCATTGAAAAATATTTTCCTTCAGGTGTTACAGCAGTAGGTCCGTAAATAGAAGTGTAAGCCATTTTAGAAATAGGAAATGGAAAGCCCTTGATATTTATTTTTATTTTTCTTTTTTCAAGTGCAAGCCACTCGCCATCTACTTTATATTGTCCTTTATGTGCCTTGTTGGTTTCTAATTGGTAGATATCTATTTTATCTTGAAAGTTAACAGTATGTGCCCATGCTAAATTAGGAGTAGTGCCATGAAAAATTAAGGGAGCGCCTGGAAACAAACCGCCTAAAATATTCCAGCCTTCTTCACTTTGTAAATGTGCTTCATAAAAGGCAG
>CAITGN010000161.1:0-2992 GCA_903891965.1 uncultured Bacteroidota bacterium | reverse complement strand
TGCAGTTGCTCAGTTATTATTAAACATTCCAAGTCAGAAAACAGAAGGCCTTATTAAATTATCGGATTCCTTACGAGAAGGTTTTTATTGGTTACGATTATATACTGCCACTATACAAAAGTATGATACCAATGCTGTATTAGTTTCACCTATATATGTTGCCAACAAAAAATTCCCTTCTACATTAGTAGCCACCCCTATTGAAGAAAAAGTAAAACTTATTAGTACTAAGCCTCCTCGTATACTTTTCTATCCAGAAGGGGGAGAAATTATTGCAGGCACCAATACCACTATTGCTATTAAGGTAGTGGATGAATATAACAATCCCTTACAAATTGAAGGTTATATCAATGACAATATAGATAGCTCAGCATTAACCTGGTTTAAAACAGATAGTGCAACAGGATTGGGTAAAATATCCT
This sequence comes from uncultured Bacteroidota bacterium, assembly GCA_903891965.1. GTDB lineage: Bacteria > Bacteroidota > Bacteroidia > Chitinophagales > Chitinophagaceae > Sediminibacterium. Next base: position 2,570 of record CAITGN010000161.1, on the reverse strand, counting down.
TTTTCGTTTCAAAGTCTAAAAACTATGCAGCCAATTTTAAATGGGAGAAGCAATTAGTTAAAGCGCCCTTGCCTTCAATGAATTATTATGCTAGTCAAATTTCAATAAAAGAGCAATCGCCTACAACCCTTAAGGTAGTGGTTTCTCAGGGCGACTCATTATATCAGAAAGGCAAGCAATCTTATATATTAGGTATTAATAAAGATAGTCTTTGCTTTGCAAGTGTAGGCGTGGACATGTATGAATTGAATATTCCTAAATCTTATTTCCCTGCGGGTATTTCAAAACTATTATTATTTAATGAAGCGCAAGAAGTGGTTAGTGAAAGAACAATTTTTATTACAAAGCCAAAAGAAGAATTAGTCATTAGTACCGATAAAGAAAATTATACTACAAGAGATAAAGTGTTACTAACCTTGTACAAAGGAGACTCTGTATTAAATCCTAATTTTACAGCACTGTCTATTGCCGTTACAGATGACAATGCCATTAAACATACTAGCAATAGTACAAGTAATGAAATTGCTTCCTTATTAGAACCCACTAATAATTATAATGAGCTTGAATTACTAAGTCAGCCCATGATTTTTAAAGGGAAAAATTATAGCCAGCAGGCAATAGCTAATAAAATAGTCATTAAACCATTAGAACTTCCTGTGGACACCCTTTTAACAAGTATTAAAGGGAGAATTCTTAATAAAAAGAAACTACCGGTGGCTAATAGAGTAGTTACAATTTATACGAATAAAAGATTTTATCTTTTTGATACCGATACCACTAATACTAGAGGAGAGTTTGAGTTTAGGGTTCCTCCCTATTTAGATAGTGTAGCTTTTACTTTGCAAGTTTCTACATTAAAAGGAACTAAAGTGGATGAAAAAATAGTGATTAATGTTACTTCTCCTTTTCCGAAATTTTCTACACCTCTTTCTTTAAAAAAGAAATTTCCAATAAATGATCTTGACTATATTAGCAATTTGCGCAATACTAATTTCAAGGATATTTATAGAGGAACGGGGAAAGAATGGCTTCAATCGGTATTTGTAAAATCTAGTATCAAGCGTACTTCTTATAATACTAGTAAAAGAGTAAGTCTTTTTTCACATGTAATGACTGGAGAGGCTATGCAGAATATTAACCGCAACGATGCAAGTAATGCCATGTTAATGATGCCAGGCTTACATTTAAGGGGTGGCTTTTTAACCTTAGGAGGACTTACTTCTTTTGGCGCAAGTGCTAAAGACGAGCCCTTACTCATTGTGGATGGTGTAATGATGGCAGGAGGTAGTGGTCCACAATACGTTCCTGATGAACTAGGCACTTTGTCTTTTCAAAGTAGTCCAGTAATGGCAGCAATAGCAAGTATATCACCTGATATTATAGACTTTGTAGAAGTCTTGTCAGGCCCTGAAGCCTCTTATTATGGAACCATGTCATCCAATGGGGTCATTCTTATTAATACACAAAGAAATTCGAATTTCACCAATCATTATGAACAATACGGTACTTTAATATACAATCCAGCTTCTTATCATTTAGCACCCCTATTTAATACTCCAGATTATTCCAATTTGGATATTAAAAAAGCATCCTTTAATGATAATAGGTCCACCTTGTATTGGAATGGACATTTATATACAAACCTTAATGGCAAAGCACAGGTTGAATTTTATACCGGAGATGTTAATACAAATTATACCATTTCAGTGACAGGCATAACAGCTAGTGGAGAAATTATACAGAAAAAAGCAAGTATTAAAAGAAATTAGTTTTGCATTTTTAATTTTGCATCTTCAATTTTGCCATAGGAAATAAAATATTATTTTCTAGGTGCACATGCTGATGTAAATCTTCTTCAAACGCTTTTAATTCCTCTAAACATACACGATGAGTTGTACAAGCAGTTTCAGGGGCTTTGTACTGGTGGGTGATTTTTCTTATTTCAAATAATAAATCTCCTGCTTTTTCATGTTCAATTTCCATTACACTTATGGGTCCGTCAATAAAACCAATTACCTTTTGAGAGGCAATCGCATTTTCATCTGTTCCAAAAATAATTTTAATTCTAGGAAATAAAATTTGTTCTTCCTTTTGCATATGTGGCATTAATTCATCAGATACCGCATTAAATAAGGCTAATACTTTAATCATCTGTGGGTATTTTTCGCCATGCTTATTGACTACTTTTTCTAAATGGTTTAAAATAGTAGGGATGGCATTTTTAACGTAAAAATGATGATGAATTAAAATATAAGATATAAGTTCTTCTGCTGACATTTCATTAAAAGGCATTTGAACTTTAATGGGTATACCTACTTCATTTATTTCCGCTAAAATACTTTCTAGCGATACATTATTTTCTATACAGGCTTCTTTCAATGTTTTTTTACCACGACAGCAAAAGTCTAAACTGTATTTTTCTAAAATAGGAATAAATTCAAAATGGTCTAATGCAATATTTTTTAAGCTTGCTTCTTCAATGTTTTTCATATTTGTATATATTTTATATAAAATTGAAGGAATTTAATTTCCAATTTTGTGATTGTAGTCACTTTGTACATTTATAAATA
>CAITGN010000160.1:0-4401 GCA_903891965.1 uncultured Bacteroidota bacterium | reverse complement strand
ATTAATGCGCAAACTATTCAACAAACAGGCTCTATTCGATTAACCGATATACTCAAAGAACAAACCGGTTTAACCATGACTAGTGGCTTTGGTGCCGGTGTTCAATTGCAAGGTTTAAATCCAGACTACACCATTATTTTAATTAATGGCGAGCCACTTGTGGGAAGAACTGCTGGTGTACTTGATTTAAATAGAATTGCAGTTGGCAATATTAAAAAAATTGAAATTGTGAAAGGGCCTTCTTCAAGTTTGTATGGAAGTGAGGCCATGGCGGGGGTTATTAATATCATTACAGACGCTTCCGTTCAAATACCTTTGCAAGCTTCCTTAAGATACGGCACTTATAATACCAAGGATATAAATCTAAACAATGCGCTTGCTTCAAAGACTCTAAATTACCAGGGCTTTTATAATTATTATACTACCGACGGGTATAGCATTAGACCCAATAGTAATAATAGAATTACCACTCCTATTACTAGGTTGACCACTAGCCAACAGTTTAAATGGAATCCCAATACGCATACTAGTATTTTACTAAGTACAAGACTTACCGATGAAACTATAAAAAGTAACATTGCGGTTTCTAATGGAGGCGTTACCATTAATTCCAATGGCAATGAACACAATACCGATGCTAATTTGAGTGCAACTTTAAATTATCATTTCACGCCGAATATAAAAACTAGTTTTCGCAGTTATTTAACCAACTATATTTCTAAACAAGATTTATTAACGCTTTTAGGCGTGCCTTACAATGATTTATTAAATCATTTATTTAAAAGAATTGAAAACCAAACCGATTGGTCGGTAAGCAAAAATTTGAATCAAATTTTTGGAATAGGTGCAGTATGGGAAGGGGTGAAGAGTAGCAGGTATGATAGTGAAAATATAAGAAAAGAAAATACCATTCAGTATGGCTTTACCCAATGGGAATGGACGGCTTCCGATAAATTTATTATGATTGGTGGTATAAGATTTGATAAAAATGCAACTTACGCTTCTGCTTGGAGTCCTAAACTTTCAATGCTATACAAACTGAATCAATTTCATAAAATTAGATTAAGTATTGGCCAAGGTTTCAAAGCACCCGATTTTAGACAACTGTATTTAGACTTTACCAATGCCGCTGCGGGTAATTATAGTGTATTTGGTTCCGCGCAAGCTCAAAAAGTAATTGGTCAATTAAATAGTTTAGGACAAATAGGTGTCTTATATAATAATTATTATTTGTTAAAAGCCTTGCAGCCAGAATCTTCAACGGGCATGCACCTTTCTTGGGACTGGGCACCTAGTAGTAAAACATTTATAAGCACACAACTCTTTAGAAATGACATTACCAATTTAATTGAAGTACAACAAGTGGGTACCTATAAAACCGGCGCACAAATTTTTAGTTATTTAAATATTGGAAGAGCATTTACGCAAGGAGCTGAATTAGAGTTTAGACAAAACATAACGAATAAACTTGTGCTTAGCGGCGGCTACCAATATTTAATCACTGGAGACAAAGACCAAATAGCTGAAATTAAAGCGGGGACAGTGTATACTAGAGATGCGAGTAATATGAGTGCAAGACTAACTATGTCCGATTATGTGGGCCTTCCCAATGTAAGCAAACATAAAGCACAAGTGAAAATTAATTATACCAATGACCATGGGTTTTTTGCCAATGCAAGAATTATATACAGAAGTAAATGGGTAGTGAATAATACCAATGGCAATGAAGTGTATGATAATGGAGACGATTTTGCACCAAGTTATTATTCCTTGCATACAGCATTAGGAAAAGAATTTCAAAATGGAATAGCCCTTCAGTTGGGTTGTGATAATATCAATAATTATATTGACGCCATTCATTTACCCAATTTAGCAGGCAGAACGTATTTTATTAACCTTAAATATCAAATTAAATATAAATCGCAAAAATAAATAAACCATGAAAAAGCAATTTTTAAAAATCACATTTGTATTAGTAGCAGCAATGCAAATAGTAGCATGTTCAAAATCAGAAACTATTCCTACACCGGCAGTTACAGTAAGTACAAAAGTAGTTAAGGATTTAATCGCGGATACAGTACTAGGTATTGCCTCTAACGGAATGCCCTATAGTGCAGGAAAGTATACCTTTTATAGTTTAGAAAACAATGCCATTGTTCCTAGTACCGATAGCGCCAGCGCCAAATGGGATTTAGCCTTTATGTCTACTAGAATTATAACCAATGGTGGAACAAGTGGCCCTGCTTTAGGCGGCGCCTTTATTTATACTGGCTTATTCGATGATTTAAAAACTATTTCCGCCGATTCTATTTTTAAAACAGACAATGCGCCTACTTATGCTATTACTTCTGGAAGTGGTAAGGGATGGTATACCTATGATCAATTAACAAGTTTAATTACGCCACTTGCAGGAAGAGTACTAGTTATTAGAACCGCTTCTGGTAAATATGCAAAATTAGAAATCACCTCTTATTATAAAGGGGGGGTTACCTTACCTGTTTCAGCCTCTGATGTAGAAAAGTTAACGAAGCAACGTTATTATAACTTTAGATATACTTATCAGTCAAACGGCTCAAAAGTATTTTAAATATTTAGCGCTCTAATTTAAAATTGGCATCGGTTGCTGGACGTTTCGCTAAGTTGGCTACTTTCCAAGCACTGCGGTACATCCAGTCGGCCATTTTTTTAAGCTTAGGGTAATTGATATTTTCTGCATTATCAAGTGGCGTATGATAATCTTCGTGTAATAAGGTAGTATACATCACAGCAGGTATACCTAGTCTTGCATAAGGTACATGGTCGCTTCTAAAATACCAGCCTTCCACATGGGTTACTTTATCGTAGGTGGTATCTAATTTAAATTTAGGCCCTTCGTTATTAGCAGCTAAAATAAGGTTCACTAATTCAGTTGAATTTTTATGTGGAGATTGCATGCCTAAAAAGGCGGCACTATCTATATGATTTCTACCAATCATATCGCCATTTAAAACTGTTACAATATTTTTAATAGGCACTGTTGGGTGCTGTACATAATACCTTGAACCTAGTAAGCCTCTTTCTTCTGCACCATGTATCACAAATAAAATAGAACGCTTCGCTGGATTTTTCATGAAGGCCCTTGCATTAGCAAGCATAGCTACATCCACACTTGCATTGTCATCGGCGCCATAATAAGTTGAATCATTGTCATGGGCGTTTCTAATACCATGCGCATCTTGATGCCCGCTGTATAAAAGGTATTCATCTTTTAACTTAGGGTCGGTGCCATTAATTTTTCCAATAATATTAACGGAAGGGTAACTATACTTATCTATTTCAATATTCGCGTTAATAAAGGCGGTGTTATTTTGTAAACTTGCTTTTGCATTTGAGTGCATCCATAGAATAGGCACAGTGGTGGTAACATTTACATTCGCACCTCCATCAATATCGTAGCTACCTCTTTTAAAATTTTCTGCAGCGTCGTCCCAAGCTTTTTCTGCAATCTCATCGGCAATGATAATAACAGCAGTGGCACCTTTTCTAATAAGTGGCAGTACATATTTAGTTTGTACACTTCTGCTATAGCGCCATGTAGGTAAAGAAACATTGGTATTGATTCCATTAGAAGAAGCTTCAATAGCCACTACTTTATTTTTAATATCCAATTTTGTAGTATCAATATCTGCAGCATTGCCTAAATATACTATAGGCGCCACTATGGAAGTATTCGCCATTTGCGAAATGGCCACTTCATTCCATAATTTTAATTTAACATTATTAATTTTAATAGTTGACTTATCTGAAATATGGTTGCGCCATAAATTAAAGAACTGTAAATAAGTGCCATCGTCGCCTGCAGGTAATAATCCAATACTTCTATATTTTTCAACTAACCACATTGAAGCTTTTAATTCATCTAAAGTGCCAGCCGACCTGCCATTAAAATGCGCATCCGCAAGAGTGTATAAATCTTTTTTTAATTCGCTCTCTTTAATATATTTCAAACCAGGAGGGTTTGCTTTTTGAGCTAGTAAAGAACCGCTCATAACAACTATAAGTAAACAGCTCATTATGAGTGCTAGTAAATTTGTTGGATTTTTTTTCATACTATTATTTTTATAAACTTAAATTATTTTTTTGCTTTAAAACTCCATGTAAAATTAAATTCGGCCACTACTTCACCTTTTGAATTTGTACCCACCGACTTACAAATTACTGTTTTTCCTTCACCGGTAGCTATAGTTTCTTGAATGGCTTCTTGAATGGCTAGGCCATCTTCACAACTAAATAAAATAGTACCTGTTGCTTTTTTTAAAAATTGTGCCTGCGTACCCACCACCAGCATGCTTATTTTAGGAACTCTTTGGTAAACTTGAGCAAAGGCTAGCATACCGCAAGTCATTTCTGCAGCCATGGCTT
>CAITGN010000159.1:0-3258 GCA_903891965.1 uncultured Bacteroidota bacterium | reverse complement strand
CACCCCGTTATTTAGAACATGCTATGATTCACGAAGTGGATCTGGCTTGCAAACAAGTATTAGATATTATTCAACTACAAAAAGTAAATACCATTCAGGGCGACCCCATTGATATTGAAGCCGATACTATTTGCATTCATGGAGATGGAGAAAATGCAATTGAATTTGCAAAGGCCATTCATAGTACTTTAAAAAATAATCAGATTGAAATTACACAAGCTTAATCAAGGCCGTCCGCTACCTTCTATGACTGGCCTAGGTTTGGGGGCCGCTTTTTTAATGGCTAATTCTTCCATAGGACCGGGATTTCTAACACAAACTTCTTTTTATACCGAACAATTATTAACCAGCTTTGGTTTCGTCATTGTGATTTCCATTATTTTAGATTTTGGCGCTCAAATAAATATTTGGCGTGCTATTACTTTAACAGGCATGCGTGCACAAGAAATTGCCAATGAAGTTTTTCCAGGACTAGGACATTTACTTTCTTTTTTAGTGATACTTGGAGGCTTTGCATTTAATATTGGCAATATTGCAGGTTGTGGACTAGCCTTAAATATTTTAACAGGTATTTCTTTTGCCAAAGGAGCCATTATAAGTGGTATCGTAGCCATTGTTATTTTTTGGATTCAAGAAATTGGAAAAATGTTAGACCAACTCACTAAAGTTTTAGGCATTATAAAAATTGGGCTTACTTTAATTATTGTATACGCAGCCCACCCTCCTATTTTAGAAGCGGTGCACCATAGTTTTATTCCAGAAAAAATTTCATTACTCGCTATTGTAACTATTGTAGGAGGTACCGTGGGAGGCTATATTACTTTTTCTGGCGCACACCGACTCATTGATGCAGGCATTAAAGGCAGTGAACATATTTCTTTTGTAACTAAAACAGCTAGCCGTGGTATTTTAATTTCTTCCTTCATGCGTTTTATATTATTTCTAGCAGTGGTAGGAATTGTAAGCAAAGGCATTCATTTAGATAAAAACAATCCAGCTGCTACCGTTTTTGAATCGGCAGGTGGAAGATGGGGCTTATTTATTTTCGGTATTGTATTATGGAGTGCTGCCATATCTTCTGTGATAGGGGCCTCCTATACTTCCTATAGTTTTATAAAAAATACAAAAATTGTGCTGCTTCAAAACGAAAGAAAAGTAATTACTGCTTTTATAGTGATATCCACTTCCCTATTTGTTTTTTTAGGGAAACCTAAAGAGTTACTTCTAATGGCAGGATTAGTGAATGGATTTATTTTACCATTTGCATTGTCCATTATGTTAATTGCTAGCAGAAAACTGCCTGCTTTAAAACAATTTAAATACCCTATGTGGATTGAACTGATGGGTTGGATGGTGGTGGCTATTATGGGATCGATGAGTATCCTAGCCCTAATGGAGCAACTCAATAGCTAAGCTAGTTTCTTTCAGTATTTCCTTGTTCTAGCATATCCATTTTATTTTCTTTTGGCTTGATACCAAAATTATAACGCAGCGATAAGCCCAGTCTTCTTGAATCTGTTGCTCTATAGCCTACTGCATTCTGTGAACCCTGCTTCAAAACGAAATTATTTTTATTGGTATATAAAAAGTCATTGTAACTAGCAGTAATGGTTAATTTTTTCTTTAAGAACTGTCTGTTAATGGTGGCGTTCAAAGTTCCAAAATCGGATAACTCATAAAATTGTTGCTGTCCTTTAAATCTCCAAAAACCATTCAGTGTCATGGTTGATAATCCATCTAACTTAAAGGATTGAAAAGTAAATACAGACCAAGTACCTCTATTGAACATAATGGGCTTGCCTTCATAAAATCCATTATAATTATTTCTATTGTACTGAGTTCCTAATACTGCAAAAAACTTTTTGCCGGGAGGAATGACTCCTATAATTCTAAAATATGTTTCTCTACTCTTTCCTAAATTATCATAAGTTCTATAACTCACTTGTTTATTCGTGGGTGACTGATACACTACATTGGTGAATATATCGGTGGTTTCATTCACTCCATATGCAAACAAAGGCTTGTCGTCTACACTAATATTGGCTTCGTAGTTACTAGTGAACTGTGGCTTTAAATTAGGATTACCCACTTCATATAAGAATGGGTCAATATATTTTGCAAAAGGATTTAGATAATCATATGAAGGTCTGCTAATAGTTTTTCGGTACACTAAAAAACCACGCAGTTCATAATTCATAATCATTAAAATCTTACGACTTAAATACACATAAGGGAAGGCGTCCGTTCTATTCACAGAGAAGGTGGTGTCCTTAGGAATAAACTGATGCCCCTGCATAATGGTTTGCTCCAACCTTGAACCTACTTTTAAAACAACAGGGCCCCAGGTTTTAGAACCTTGTAAATAAGCAGCATTGATTTGTTCTGTATAATGAAACTTGCTGGTACGAAAAGGATCAGGTGAGATAAGACCAGCTACATTTTTAGTGTAATTAGAGTTATTATTAAAATTTAACACCGAAGTTTTAATACCCGACTCTATATTTATACCCCTTATCTTTTTTCTGATATCGGATTGATAAGTAAAATAATTTCTATCATTACCATAATCGCCCTCTCCGCCAGTGCTTGTATTTTTAGCGAGTAATAAATTAGAATAGTTTTGATCGGTACTACTTTTTGAAAAATTAAAAGATACATCATTCACCCACTCACCTCCCACTGTATCTAATTTTAATTTCACTCTAAAAGATTGATTCATAAAATTATTCGTCCCCTTATTATTTACATAAGATTGTAAATTTCCTGTATTTTGATTTGTAGAGAGCTGACGTAAAAAAGACAGGTTATTCGTAGTATTGTCAAATTTATTTTGACTCATTCTTCCGTCATAATTTAATTCCCATTTTTCTTTAATAGTTTTTCCAAAACCATAACCCAAATTCACCGAATGATTGGGCTTGACAGCTCTTGCCTCTTGTCTTAATACAGAATCTATGGAAAGTATTCTATCTGTATTAGTAATTGAATAATCATTCCCATTATTATATTGTGCATTCACATAAGAACTTAATTTGTCGTTATTGTTATTCAAATTAAAACAAATGTATTGATTGCCATATTCTCCTTGCGAATAGCCTGTATTCACCGACCCGTTAATACCTATTTTCACTCCTTTCAATAAAATGATATTCACTAGCCCTCCTCCACCCGAGGCGTCATACTTGGCAGAAGGCGTTCTTATTAATTCAAATTTTTGAATGGCATTGGGCGGTAAACTTTTTAATAGAATGGCAATAT
>CAITGN010000158.1:0-8637 GCA_903891965.1 uncultured Bacteroidota bacterium | reverse complement strand
GCGGATGGATTAGTGGGTCCGTTAGAGGGTCCGTTGTTAGGCCTAGGTCCATTGTTAGGCCTTGGTCCATTATTAGGTCTAGGCCCGTTGTTCGGTCTTGGTCCGTTATTCGGTCTCGGTCCGTTGTTCGGGCCATTATTCGGACGATTATTTCTATTATCTGGACGTTGATCGTTTCTCTGATCGTTTCTTTGTTGCGGACCATTTCCTTGCATAGGTCTACGATCGTTTTGATTTGTATTTCTTTGTTGGTCTCTTCTTCTGCGATCATTCTTTTCTAATGAACGTAAACTTATCTGACCTACTAATTCTACAAATTCTGGTTCTACTTCTTTATTTTTTCCGGTAATTTCTACTGCTTGCAATTCCTCTACTGCAATACCTTGCTTATTTAATTTTTTAATTTCGATAACACGGTCAATGGTTAAAGGAAAATGCTTGGTATTATTAGGAAGGGTATACCACATTAAATTTTTGAAAATATCTTTCTTAATTAAAAAGGCCTGACCCATTACTGTTTGAAGTGTATCTGCATAGTCGGGGAAACCTTGTAAGGCATCTAAATAAGTATCTAATTCAAAATTCAAACAACATTTTAATCTACCACATTGACCACTCAATTTTGTTTGATTAATTGATAAATTTTGATATCGCGCAGCAGTCGTATTCACACTTTTAAAATCGTGTAACCAAGTACTGCAACATAATTCTCTACCACAACTTCCAATACCACCTACTTTCGCCGCTTCTTGTCTAATACCTATTTGACGCATTTCCACTTTTACTTTAAACTCACCCGCAAAAGTTCTGATGAGTTCTCTAAAGTCAATTCTATCATCTGCTGTATAAAAGAAAGTTCCTTTTTTACCATCTGCTTGTAATTCTACTTCACTTAATTTCATTTCCAATCGGAGGTCTCTAGCAGCGGCACGACTGCGAGATAGCATAGCAGCTTCTCTGCTTTTGCTAATATGATAAGTTTCTAAATCTCTTTCGTTACTAGGTCTTAAAATCTTTTTCATCTCAGGGCTGAACTCATCTGTCCCTCTTTTCTTTAATTGAATACGCACAAGTTCACCTGTCAAGGCAATTTCTCCTAGGTCAAATCCATTGACCCCTTCTACGGTAACGTAGTCGCCTTTTTCAAAATGTTGTGAAGTGGTGTTTCTAAAGAATTCTTTTCTACTGCCTTGTTTGAAGCTAACTTCTACTACTTTGCATTGTGTAGCGGCATCGTCGATAGGTAAATCGCGTAACCAATCATGGACATTCAGTCTATTACAACCTCCTGTACTACAGCCTCCATTACTTTTACACCCATTTGGTGTTCCTGTTCCACAAGATCCACATCCCATATTATGTAAGTTCTACTGTTAATGAATAAAATACCGGGCCTAGCTTCTTTTCTCTGGTTCACTCGCTTACTTGCTAGGCTTCTGTCAAAATTAAGGTTTTGTTCTGAATGATATGATAGAACTTGATGCCTAAGGCCATAAATAGCATTTTGGGGTTGGCATTTCTCTCAATATAATAGGTGGCTTTGTCAATTTCTTGAATTATAGCCTCCATCTGGCCTACACTTGCTATCTTATTGATTCTTAAGGCAAAATCCTTTAAATCGGGGTCCAAAGGCAGGTCGGTGCCTAGTATTTTTAAGCGAATGCTTTGCTCTAGTAAATGGTTAAAATACTTCAAAAACTGCTTCTGAGGCTCCCTGCCCATTTTACTGGTCTCATCTACCCACTTCACCTGGGCCACTGGCCCATTTTTCAAGATGGCGTTTAGCCATTCTCTTATTTGGGTTAAATAATCGGCATCGCTATGCTGTAATAAATGAAGGGCTTCTCTATAATTACCATCCGACATAGAAGCAATTTGTGCGGCTTTTTCTTTTTCAATTTGTCCTTTATTAATTAAAGCGGCTTCAATTTCTCCACTACTTAATCGAGGCACTTTAATAAATTGACATCTGCTTAATATAGTAGGTAAAATATTTTCCTCACTGGCGGCTACTAAAATTATAATGGTGTTATCAGGAGGTTCTTCAATAAGTTTTAATAATTTATTGCCTTCCTTGCCTAGGTATTCAGGCATCCACATGACTAAAACTTTATAAGCACTTTCAAAACTTTTAAAAGATAATTTCTTAATAACTTCAGCGCATTCATCGGCGCTAATATTCCCTTGTTTATTTTCAGCTTTAATAAATTGTAACCAATCAAAAACATTTCCATAAGGATAGCCCATAATAAACTCTCTCCACTCTTCAATATAATTAGCACTTAAATTTTTTTGTCCTGGCTTTTCACTTATAGATGGGAAAGAAAAATGTAAATCGGGGTGCATGAGTTTACTGGCTCTATGATAAGCAGGTAAATTTTCTATTTGATCGGGTGTGTAGAAAACATCTTCTTTCACTTCTGTAGCAGCTGCTCCGAATAAGTCGGCCACAGCGCCCTCGTTATTCGCTGGAAGACTCACAATATATTGTGCAAAGGCAATGGCTAAAGGCAGGGCCCCAGCGCCTTCTGGGCCTGCAAATAATAAAGCATGGCTTAGTCTTTTTTGTTCTACTAAGTGAACCAATTGCTTTTTTAAAGCTTCCTGTCCTATGACTTCGCTAAATAACATGCAACGAAGATAATGGATAGTTTATAAAGCCGGGCTAAAAAGCAGGCCTATAGATTTATTTTAAATAAGACAAAATAGCCTCGCTATCTGGCTTCACGCTGCTTGGGAAATAAGCAATCATTTTGCCATTCTCGTCAATTAAAAATTTATTAAAATTCCAGGCAATACTTGCATCTAAAATTCCGTTTTTTGATTTCATGGTAAGCCATTGATAGATTGGTGCGATATTATCACCTTTTACATCAATCTTATCGGCTAAAGGAAAACTAACACCATAGTTCTTTTTGCAAAATGCAACAATTTCTTCATTGGTTCCTGGTTCTTGTCCACCGAATTGGTTGCAAGGGAAACCTAGAATGACTAATTTGTCTTTGTACTGCTCGTATACTTTTTCTAAACCTTCGTATTGAGGTGTGTAACCACATTTAGAGGCAGTATTCACAATTAATATTTTCTTGCCTTTGAAACTAGCAAGGTTTAAATTTTTACCGTCAATACTTTTTACAGTAAAACTATGAATGCTTTGTGCATTCGTTGTAAATACGGTGGCCATAAGTAAAATGCTTAATAATGTTTTCATAATAATTGCGTTTATTTTTTTGAGTCTTTTATATTCTTTGTCTTTTCGGTGTCTTTGTTTGAACAATTCGCTGTCTTTGCTTGAACAATAAATATAACAATTTATTTTAAAAAAGGTTGACTAGATCGTATAGGCGGCAGCTACCAGGCTTATAGACTTTGGCTGGGCCGCTGACCATAAATAACTAGCCGCCGCTTCCATGGTGGCGCCGGTCGTAATAACATCGTCTACGATTAAAACATTTTTATTAGCAAGTGTATTAGGGCCTATAAGCATAAAGGGCCGCTCGCTTAAATGATTTCTTTCAATTCTATTTTGACGGGTTTGACTTTTTGAACTTTTTTGTTTGACTAGAACAGTTAAGATGGGAATATGGGGTAATTTTTCTTGAATGCCTTCACAAATAACAAGCGCTTGATTATAGCCTCTTTTTCTTTGCTTTTTTTTACTTAGGGGAATAGGTATCATGCAATCGATATTTTTAAAGCGTTGACTATTAATTATGTCTTGTCCCATAATATTTCCAAGTAATCTTCCTGCTTTTTTTTGATATTTATATTTTAAAGCAAAAATTAAAGCTTGCACAATACTGTCCTTGGTAAAAAATAAACTAGCCCCTGCCTCTTGAATGAGTACCCTGCCCCAAAATATTTTTTCTACCTTATTATTTTCAATGGCTAAAAATTCGGTGTAGGGTAAATTTTTTTCACAGGCCTCGCATAAAACTGTTGCTGCGCTTAGTTCTTCGCTACCACAGTGCATACAAATATGCGGATAAAATAAATGTAAAAAACCAGCACTATATGCTTGGATACGATTAAGTAAGGGTCTAATGATTGTATTGTTAGGCATTAAAGAAGAGCTTATAGGCTTCTTCTACTGTTTCTACAGCAACCACACTAATACCTAATTTTTTAGTATCAATTCCTTTTTGATTAAAGCTTGAAATAATAATTTTTTCAAAACCTAATTTTTCAGCCTCTGCAATTCTTTGTTGAATTCTATTCACAGCTCTAATTTCTCCATTCAATCCCACTTCGCCTGCAAAGCAAATGCCTTGTGGGAGTGGAAGGTCCTCGAAAGAAGAAAGCAAGGCTAGAATAATGGCCAAGTCCATGGAAGGGTCTTCTATTTTTAAACCACCGGCAATATTTACAAAAACATCTTTCATGCCAAAGGCAAAGCCGCCGCGTTTTTCTAAAACGGCTAATAAAAGTTGTAATCTTCTTAAATCAAAACCCGTCACTGTTCTTTGCGGTGTGCCATATACACTTTGTGTGACTAGTGCCTGCACTTCAATAAGTAAAGGGCGCATACCTTCCATAGAAGCTGCAATGGTACTGCCACTTAAGGCATCATTTCTTTGTGCAATTAAAAAAGCAGAGGGGTTGGTTACTACTTTCATGCCCTCGCTAGTCATTTCATAAATACCTAATTCACTAGTGCCACCAAATCTGTTTTTTAAAGTACGCAACATTCTGTACGCGTAATGTCTATCTCCTTCAAATTGCAATACGGTGTCCACCATATGCTCCAATATTTTCGGTCCTGCAATGGTTCCTTCTTTCGTAATATGCCCTATTAAAAAAACGGGTGTACCTGTTTCTTTAGCAAAGCGTTGAAATTCTGCAGCAGTTTGTTTTATTTGAGAGACGCTGCCAGCCGCCGCTTCAATAAGATTCGATTCTAAAGTTTGTATAGAATCGACAATAACCACCGTTGGTTTTAATTTCTTAATGGCTTTAAATATAGCTGCTGTATGTGTTTCAGTTAATAAAAAGAATTGATCGTTTTTAATATTCAATCTATCGGCGCGCATTTTTATTTGCTGAATACTTTCTTCTCCACTGATATATAAGACAACTTGCTCCTTCATTAAAAGCCCTTGTTGTAAAAACAAAGTACTTTTTCCAATACCAGGTTCGCCAGCTACAAGAATAATAGAGCCCAGAACAATACCGCCACCTAATACTCTATTTAATTCAGCGTCTCCGCTGTCAATTCTTTTTTCTGATAAACTATTGACTTCATTAATGGCAATAACCGTAGTGCCTTTTTGATTCGTATGATACTCTTCCCAAGTACTTTCTTTTTCCTTACCACTATCAATTAATTCTTCGGTAAATGTATTCCACTCATTGCAGGAAGGACATTTGCCCGCCCACTTGGTGGATTCGTATCCGCAATTATTGCAAAAGAAAGCAGATTTAGATTTACTCATGTATTAAAGATATGGCAGTAAAGATAATGGCAAAAATAAAACCAAGCTAAGTAAAAGCCGAAATTTCCTTAGAACTTTATCTCTTCTTGTTGATCGTCTAAGAATCGGTATTCTACTAAATGACTGGTATTAGAGGCCTGGGAGCTTAATTTAATTTTATACTTCTTTTTCCAACGCTTAACAATACTGGTAAAAATACCCTTGGTTAAATGTGAATGTATAATAGGATGCACCAAAATAGTCAATGACTTATGGCTATGTGTTGCTAAATAAGCTATTTTCTTCTCCATTTCATCTTCTAATAATAAGGCAGAAGTTATTTTACCTGAACCAGCACAAGCAGGACAATCCTCAGAAGTGTTGATATTTACTTCAGGTCTAATTCTTTGACGGGTTGCTTGTAAGAGTCCAAATTTTGAAATAGGAAGTACAGTATGTCTTGCTCTATCTGTCTTCATGTGTTCTTCTAAGGCTTCTTGAACTTTCTTACGGTTCTCAGGCAATTTCATATCAATGAAATCAACTACAATAATGCCTCCGATATCTCTTAGTCTTAATTGTCTAGCTATTTCTTCTGCCGCTTCTAAATTGGTTTGCAGGGCATTCTCTTCTTGGTTATTACTAACACTTTTAAAACCAGAGTTTACATCTATTACATGTAAAGCTTCTGTATGTTCTATTATTAAGTAGGCGCCACTATTTAAATTTACTGTTTTGCCAAAAGAAGATTTTACTTGCTTCGTTATACCATACTGATCAAAGATTTCTTGGTCTCCAGTATACATAGAAAGAATATTGGCTTTTTGTGGGGCTATTCTTTGCAAGTAACTTAAAGTAATGTCGAATATTTTTTTATCATTCACCACTATTTTATTAAAGTCTTCGTTTAATAAATCTCTTAATATACTAGTGGTTTTACTTTCTTCATTCATAATTCTAGTCGGCGGCATAGCCCCTTTCAAATTTGATTGAATATTTTTCCAGTTCTGTGTAAGGGTTAATAAATCTTCGTGTAATTCTGCAGTGGACTTTCCTTCCGCAGCGGTTCTAACTATCACTCCAAAATTCTTAGGTCTTACGCCTTCAAATATTTTTTGTAAGCGTTTGCGTTCTTCACCAGAATGAATTTTTTTAGAGACTGCAACAATTTCATTAAAGGGCGTTAGCACTACAAAACGACCGGCTAATGATATCTCACAAGTAAGTCTTGGTCCTTTAGCAGCAATAGGTTCTTTTAAAATTTGTACTAAAATATGCGGCTTGCCGTTCAATACTTCAGAAATCTTTCCTGTTTTTATAATTTCAGGAGCCGATTGGAATTTAGAAAAATCAAATTGATTATTTTCATCAGCAGTAGCCTGCTGCGTATACTTTAAAATGGATTTTATATAGGGACTAAGGTCGGTATAATGCAAGAAGGCATCTTTTTCAAAGCCCACATCCACGAAGGCTGCATTCAGCCCAGGTATAATTTTTTTGACTTTACCTAAATACAAGTCTCCTACAGACCAACGGGCATCTAGTTTCTCGTTATGTATTTCAACTAACTTTTTTTCCTCTAATAAGGCTATTTCAACTCCTTCTGGGGAGCTATTAATAATTAAATCTTTGTTCACGATAGCAACTTTTAAAAACAGGTAGCCCACGAAATAGCGGAACGGCTGTTTTATTTTTTTTGAGACACATCCACTTTACAAAGGAAGGAAAAGGTAAAGTAAAGTTGCTTAGTAGATAAGTGGTGTGTGATTTGAAAAGAAGACAAGCGTATTTATTTTATTAAATACGCTTGTCTTAGGATAGAGAACTATTTGTTCTTTTTCTTATGACGATTCTTTCTTAAACGTTTCTTTCTTTTGTGCGTCGCAATTTTATGACGCTTTCTTTTTTTACCACAAGGCATGTCGAATAATTTTTGTTATAAAATGTTATTTCTTTAATTCTTGAATTCTTTTAGTCACTGCTTCTTTCGCTGCGGGTATATTTACCTTTTCTCTCACTACGGTATACCACTGTATGGCGCTATTTTTTTGGTTGGTCAATTCATAACATTCTGCCAGGTTCACCATGGCTTCTATGTTATTGGGTTCAAGTTTGATGATGATTAAAAAACGTTCGATTGCTTTTTCATACTGTCCCGATTTCTTACCCCCTAATGCTAAAATAAGTTGGCCATAAGTATTTTGTGGATTCTTGTCCACTACTTCTTTCACCTTTAAAATGCCTTGCATAGGATTGTCTGAAATATTTCCAAACAGGTAGCAGGCACCTAAATTTATTTTTGATGTATCATTTATAGGATTGATAACCAATGCTTTCTCTAAAAGAACTTTTGCATTTAGTGCCATCCATTTCTGAAGGGCAGGTGGTGCGTCAGGCGTTGTTAAGTTATTTACCAACAGCTGGGCTGCAAAAGTGAGGCTTTTTTCAGTATTTTCCAACAAAGCAGCACTGTAAGTATAATATAAATAAGGTTCAATGCGCTGAGCCGAATCTGCCCAATATTGAATGAGGTTTTTATAAGCCTTTAAACTATCGGCTAGCGACTTAGATCTAACTAATTGATTTTCAATTGATAATAAGGCAATTTTCTGATCTGCGTTTAAATTTAATTTAGCGCCATCCACAATAGATTTAGAGCTAAGTTCTTCATTAGCAACCACTTGGCTAGATGCTGAAGGATCAGATTTTTTAGATTTGGGAACTAAAAAGTATAGGATGCTAAATAAAAGCAATCCAGCAAAAACAACAATAATCTGTGGTTTCTTCAAAATAGGTCAATTTCTCGCAAAGGTAAGTTACTTAAGTTTGCTTTTAACCTCGTTTACAAATTCTTTTGCTGGTTTGAATGCAGGAATAAAATGTTCAGGAATTTGAACGGCAATATTCTTTTTAATATTACGTCCAATTTTAGCGGCTCTTTTCTTAGTAATAAAGCTGCCAAAGCCACGTATGTATATGTTTTGGCCGTTTGCTAAGTTTTCTTTCACTTCCTTAAACATAGTTTCTAAAGTAACTAATACGTCCACTTTAGGGATTCCAGTTTTTTCAGAAATTTGATTGATAAGATCAGACTTTCTCATGAAGTTTAATTTTGGTGTTCAGTATTAAAAATAAATTAAATTTTACCTTTCTACAACTATATTCCAATATTTTTATCCTTTTTAGCCCATAATTATAAGCTTATATACATATATATTATTTATAT
>CAITGN010000157.1:0-2085 GCA_903891965.1 uncultured Bacteroidota bacterium | reverse complement strand
TTAGTCATTGCAAATAAAAATGACGCTAATGACACTATGTTAAGAGCTGAGATCCATCGTGAAATGGGAGAATATGACAAGTCATTAGAATTATTAGCAAAAGTAAAAGATAAAGACTTTGCTACTAATGTTCTCGCCTTAAAAGAACTTTGCAACAATAAAGATTCAAGGGTAATGGAAATACTAAGAAGAGAAGATTAACTCTTAAAGGAGAAGAATATGGGCCAATGGTATTTATTTAGATGTCCTAAATGTAGCTACGAAACTGAATGCTCAGAGGGACCAGATAGAGGAATGTATGCAGCAGTTGATCCTATGATCTGTAGAGATTGCAAGGAAGTTCACAATGTATGTGTAGGTGAATTTAGTAAGAATGGCGATTATAAAGATCTTGAAAAACCTGAATGCCCTTCATGTGAAGGCAATAATTTAAAAGACTGGGTTAAACAAGAATGCCCTAAATGTGGCGACAAAATGAAACGAAGTAATCAGTCACACATTTTATGGGACTAAGTATGATTAAACCAACCTTAGATCGCATTCATGAACTTAATCATTCTGATTTAGATAGCCTACCTGATGAAACTGAAGATAACGCTCATCAATTAGTTAGATACTTTACACAGATTGATATTGAATCAATGCATTTTAGTTATAAAGATGTTTTATATAGCATAGCTAAGGCGACTTATATACAAGTAAGCAATAAAAATTTAACAGTATGCAGTTTTGATACTTGGGCAATTTTACTTATGTTGGCTTTAGATCAAGTAGCGAGTGAAGAAGGCAATAAAGATGTTTCTAAAAAATCCCTAAGTGGCATACAAACAATATTACATGCGCACCCAGAGAGAGTGGATGCAAATATACAAGTCTGGCTACAGGATATGTTTAAAAATATTTACTTATTTTGAATGTCGCTATTTTTTTATAACTTCCCAAACAAATGTTGGACCGTAACGATCATTAAGCCTGCGCAAACAAGTCCAATCTAAAATATTATCTGTAAATTTTTTACCAATTACTTCTTTTTGAATTTGCTCATCTGTCATATCTTTAAAATCTAAATTTTGCTCCCTAATAACATCATTGTTAGACCCATCTGATGCAACAAAAGAAATAGGCGCTAGTTTTTTAATTAATCGACTATATAAGTTTTCAGCAGTTCCATAGTAATTTCTTCTATTTGTAAAAAAATGTAAGTCACTTCCACCTTCTCCTGTGCTATCTCCTCTATGAAAGAAAACATAAATTTCTTCATCATTGAAATGATCCAGACAATTCTGGCCGGATTCCATTTTAAAAATTATTTTTTTAGTTTTATTTGAAATTTTGTGTTTAATAAATTTTGTAAATTCAGCGGGCATCAATTTAATATTTTCAATATTTGATGTATGGTCAACAATTCTCACACTGGGCCTTAAAGTAAATGAAATTTCTTCATACTCTTTATCCCTAATTGAAAATTTATTTAAATTTTTAGGATTAAATTTATACTTTAGATCACAAAAAACAAACTCATCAACCTCCTCGGAGAAGTAACGAAAGGCATCTTTCCAGTCTGGCCCAGCGCAAGGATAAAATAATTTTTTAACCATTAATAGCTTCTTCCCAATCTCCAATTGGCTCCATCTCGGTTGTATGTTTTGGACACAGTGGCGGCCCCATATATAGCCATTTCTTTAATGGTGTCACTTCATAACCGCACTTCTTACATTTTGCCCTTGGTCTTGGTCCTGTTTTTTTACCTGCACTATGGGCTAAATTAATTTTTGAATGCGGATACTTTCCTAACTGTTTAGCAATGCTAGTAAGTTGTTCTTTTAACCATGGTCCTGCACTTGCTTCTCTCATATTTCCTTGAAGCCCAACATCAGTGGCAATCTTTTTAAATTCAGGTCCATGATGATGCATACAATCATCAACAACATGCACAAGCTCATGCATTAAAGTATCTAGCACTTGAACTGGCTCATCCAATACAGGTGAAATAAAAACTTGATTAACGCCATCACTTGCAGAACTTTTTCCCCAACACTGACCAATATGTTTACTCTTATTGCCTGTACTTGGAAATCCACATGA
>CAITGN010000156.1:0-7092 GCA_903891965.1 uncultured Bacteroidota bacterium | reverse complement strand
ATAAGTAAAGCCATGCTTCTCACGTAAGTTGGCAAATAGTCTTCCAGAGAAACCTCCTCCTAATATATTATTCATCACATTAGAAGGAATATCATTGGGTGAACCTTTTAATAAATTAACAGTTGAAGCTACGGCTACGACGCTTTGAACAGAGGCTGGTCTATCCACAATGGCCACATAAGTTGTAGCAGGAATAGCTGGCTTCTCATATACAGGCTGTATAAATGTTCCCTTGGCCCAAGTACCGAAATTCTTTTCAGCTAGCGCCTTAGCGTTAGCGGGATCTATATCTCCTACAAATACTAAATAAGCATTATTAGGAATCCAATAGGTTTTAATAAAGTTTTTTACATCCTCTACTTTAATGGCATTTACTGTTTTAGTGGTCGTAATTTCTCCAAATGCATGGTTCGCACCATACACTAATTTCTTCATTACATTATTAGAAATAGCATCTGCATCATCTTTACTAGATTCAATACCAGATAAAGTTTGCTTTCTTACTTTTTCTAATTCATCACTAGATAAAGCTGGGCGCAAAATTACTTCCGCCATTAACTCCATTAATTTGGGAAAATTATTTTTTAATGAGCTCACCGAAGCGGACCCACTAGAGGTAGATAAGCTACCTCCTAAAAATTCAACCGCTTCGTCTAAC
Organism: uncultured Bacteroidota bacterium; assembly: GCA_903891965.1. GTDB lineage: Bacteria > Bacteroidota > Bacteroidia > Chitinophagales > Chitinophagaceae > Sediminibacterium. The sequence goes on along the minus strand of CAITGN010000156.1, from coordinate 6,434 downwards.
TCCGCTTTTGACTTTGTAGCAGTTCCTCTTTTAAGTAATTGGCCCGACATATCAGCTAGACCTGCTTTATCCCCTTCTTTAAAACCATCTACGTCTAAAGCTAATGTAGCTGTGACTTTTGGAAGTTTTGTATTTTTCACTACAAATACTTGTAAGCCGTTGGCCAAAGTAAATTTAACAGGGCTGGCCACTTGGATTAAAGGTGCCTTACCTGGCGCGGGCGACTTAGTTCTATCTACTGATTGTGCCATTGAAAAGAAGGGCACAAATAATAAAACACTGAATATATATTTTTTCATAAAATTATTTTTTTGATGCTTTGAATAGCCTTAATTATTTAGTTGTTTTTGCTTTTGGTAAATAATGAAGCACTACCCTGTTCTCTTTATTCAAATACTTTTTAGCCACTTTTAAAACATCTTCTCTAGTTACTTTATTGTACTTCTCTAATTCTGTATTAATTAAATTGGCATCACCAAAATACACTTCATTATTCGCTAAGCTCTCTGCAATACCTGCCATAGTTGCTTTACTATCTACTAAGTCAGTAGTAATTTGGTTTTTTACTTTTTGAAATTCACGCTCTCCCACTAAATCCAATTTTAAACCATTCACAACGCTATCCATGCTCTCTTCTAAAGTTTCTACCTTAACACCCATATTGGCAACTGTCAAAGCAATGAATAATCCATCGTCTTCATTGAAAAAAGGAACCGATTGTGCCGCTACAGCTAATTGTTTTGAATCTACCAAGGTTTTATTCATTCTAGAAGATGCTCCTCCTGATAAAATGGTAGATAAGACATTGAAGGCATAATACTCATCCCCTCCTTGCTTAGGTGCACGATAGGCATGTAATACGGCAGGTAACTGAATATTGTCATATACATTATCACGCACTTCACCACCCAAAGGAGGTTCTTTAATACTAGGTCTATTAATAGCTAATGTTCCTTTAGCAATAGGGCCAAAATAAGCCTCAATTTTTTTCTTTAATTCAGGTATATTGATATCTCCTGCAATAGATAAAACACAATTATTAGGTACATAATAAGTTTTATAAAACTGAATAAACTCCTCTAATTTGGCAGCATTTAAATGATCCATACTTCCAATAGGAGACCATTTGTAAGGATGCACTTTATAAGCTCTTATAAGAATTTCATTTAAAAAAGAACCATATGGACGGTTATCTATTCTTTGACGCTTTTCTTCTTTCACCACCTCGCGTTGAGTATTTACTCCAATTTGTTCAATTTTAGCATGCATCATACGCTCACTTTCTAACCAAAGACCAAGGTCAACTTGGTTAGAAGGAAGAAGTTCATAATAAAAAGTACGGTCTTGAGAAGTATTTGCATTTAAAGCACCACCCGCATTGGTTACATACTTATCAAACTCACCTCTTTTAATATTATCTGTTCCTTCAAATAATAAATGTTCAAAGAAATGCGCAAATCCTGTTCTTGCAGTGTCTTCATTTTTTGAACCTACATGATATAATGCTGTTACTGCCACTACAGGTGCAGAATGATCTTCATGTAAAATAATTTTTAACCCATTAGGTAAAGTATATTTTTCAAATTTGATGGTTTGGCTTTTTGCCAAAGTCCCAGTCATTAAAAAAAGACTTACCAATAGGAAGCTTCCTAATTTTTGCATACTTATGTTTTTAAAGTAAAAATGTAATGAATATACCATTGTATCAATAGCTATATTATGGAATAAAAATAACAATATTTTGAATGGGTTTAGTTTCAAATATGTTAATTTCTATAAATCTTATATTATTTTAATAAAACCTGCTTTGGTTCAACAGTAGACGCGTTAAACCAAGTAATACTAGGGTCTCGCTTAAACCAGGTCATTTGGCGTTTTGCGTAATGACGGGTGTTTTGTTGAATATTTTCAATCACTTTTTCCTTACTTATTTTGCCCTCAAAATAGTCCTTCCATTCACTATAACCTACTGTTTGTAATGCGTTTAAATGGGCAACTGCTTCTAAGCTTTTTACCTCCTTTTCCAAACCCTCTTCGACCATAGTCAGTACTCTTGCATTAATTCTCTCATACAATTCTTCCCTATCTAATTCTAAACCAATTTTCACAATTTTAAAGGGCCTCTCCACTGCTTTTTTATTTTGAAAACTAGTTATAGAAGAACCAGTTCCTAGCATTACTTCTAAGGCGCGCATTAATCGCTGCGGGTTTTTTTGCTCTCCCTTTTCCCAATACTGAGGGTCTTTTACCGATACTTCTTTTTGCAACCAGCGTAAACCTAATTTCTCATACTGTGCTATAATATTTTCTCGAATTTCAGCGTCAATAGCAGGTATTAAATCCAGCCCTTCGCAAAATGCTTTAATATATAAACCCGTTCCACCTACCATCACCACTGCCTCATTTCTAGTGAATAAATTTTCTAGTTTTTCCAAGGCCCAATTTTCATAAAAAGAGGCATTGATATTTTCATTAACAGAATGTGATGCAATAAAATGATGAGGGACTGCTTTTAATTCATCAGCACTGGGTCTGGCTACTCCAATATTCATTTCCTTGTAACACTGACGTGCATCTGCTGAAATAATTTCGGTACCTAATGCTTTGGCAAGCGCAATAGCAAAGCTTGTTTTTCCTACAGCTGTAGGACCCACCACTATGTAAACGGTTTTAGACAAAATCTTGGACTAATTTAAATTTGAAATAAAAAACGACTGTGAAATTTTACAACTAAAAAGCTTCTCCTTCGAAAAACCCAGAACCAGACTCATTATCCTGATTATTATCGTCAGCATCTTCTTCTGATGCATCATCCTGTTCTTCATCATCATCAGCACCTTTCGTGTCTTCTTCTCCTTCTTCACCAAATCCATCAGCGCCCTCATTTAAATCATACTTCTCTTCAATGTCTGCAAACTTTTCACCTAGTAAACCCTTGGTGCCATATTGCATAGGACCTACTCCTTCAATACGAGACACTAATGGATATTCTAAATTCATATCCGCATCGGCATTTTTTATAACCTGAATAAGCTCAATTAAAAAAGACCATGACTTAACAAAATCGTACTCGTAAATAAAATGCTGATTGGTATCAATGATTTCTGAACTAATGGCTGTTTCTGCCATTAACAAAGGAGGTACTTTATATTCACGATCATATACTTCTTTGCTTATCTCTCTTCCTCTTTTCCAAATATCATTGCTTCTGTAAAAAGTAGCATCATGCTTTTGGTCAAATTCAAAAGCTTTTAATATAATAGTATGTAAGTCTTGAAAATTTTGTGTGTGTTTCACCAAAACATCACGGTATATCGCATCATCCTCTTCCCAATAAACTCTAAATTTTAATACGGCCATTTTGGTATTTTGAAACGCTAAATTACTATTTTATTATAGGAAATAAGCCTAGTTTTTCAGCTTCTTTTAACATGAAGCCATAGGCTGCCTCATAGTCATTGGGAATAACCCCATCTAATATGGCTTCTCTAATAGCGTCTTTAATAATACCTACTTGTTTTGAAGGCTCAATAGCAAATAAATGCATAATCATTTCACCTGTGATAGGTGGCTGCCAGTTTCTAATACTATCTTTTTGCTCAACTTCAATTAATCTTTCTTTTACAAAATCAAAGCCTTGTAAATAACGCTTCACTTTTACCTTATTCTTACTGGTAATATCGGCAGCACATAATAACATTAAGTTATCAATATCATCTCCTGCGTCAAATAATAGTCTTCTAATGGCACTATCGGTGACTGTTTCTTTAGTTAATGAAATAGGACGCAAATGAAGGGCCACTAATTTTTGCACCATTTTCATTTTTTCATTCAATGGTAATTTCAATTGCGTAAAAATTTTAGGCACCATGCGTGCCCCCACTACTTCATGTCCATGAAAGGTCCAACCAAATCCCGTTTCAAACTTTTTAGTTTTAGGTTTTGCAATATCATGTAGTAAAGCAGCCCAACGAAGCCAGATGTCCTCACTAGTAGCTGCTACATTATCTAATACTTGCAAAGTATGTGAGAAGTTATCCTTATGTCCAATACCATCAAGGGTTTCAGCACCTTCTAATTGTAATAGAACCGGGAATATATGTTTTAATAAGCCAGCTTCTTTTAATAAGTACCAACCTTTAGAAGGCAGCGCTGTTTGCATTATTTTTTGTAGTTCATCGGTAATGCGTTCTTGCGAAACAATAGAAATACGGTCGGCCATTTTTTGAATAGCTGTGAAAGTCTCAGCAGTTATTTCAAAATTTAATTGGGTAGCGAAACGAATAGCGCGCATCATTCGAAGCGGATCGTCGTCAAAAGTTTTTTCTGGAGCTAATGGTGTTCTTAAAATTTTATTCGTCAAATCTTCTAAGCCTCCAAAAGGATCAATTACTTTTCCAAAATCGTTTTCAATTAAAGAAATAGCTAAAGCGTTTACTGTGAAATCTCTTCTGTTTTGATCGTCCTCAATAGTGCCCGGACTCACCGATGGCTTTCTACTTTCTCTAGCATAACTTTCTTTTCTAGCCCCTACAAATTCAATTTCAATACTATCTAGTTTCACCTGCGCAGTGCCAAATGTTTTAAACAAAGAAACAGGTGGCCTTGGAGAGAATTGATTAGCAAAAGCAGTTGCTAAAGCGAGACCGTCGCCTATACATACTATATCTATATCCTTAGTGGGTCTATTCAAAATTTTATCACGCACGAAGCCGCCTACTGCAAATGCAGGCGTGTTCAATAAAGCAGCTTGCTTAGCCACTATATTGAATATAGATTCTTCTTCTTGTGTAAATTGAATTTGCATGGCTACAAAAGTACTAATGTTGGGCCATTTGTAGCAATGGGGCTATTAATTGGTTATTGGCGATGGTTTTGGCGCAATTAAAATGCCCTAAAGGACATTGTTTTTTACCATGTAAACCACAAGGGCGGCAGGTTAGTTTTTCTTGAGTTTCTACTATATAAGATTGGGTAGATAAAGGACCAAAGCCAAAAGCGGGAATGGTTGAACAATAAATGGCCACTACTGGCGCATTCATAGCAGAGCAAAAATGTAAGGGGGCAGAATCGTTTACATAATTTAAGACTGCTTTTTGTTGCAGGGCAGCAGATGCTAGAAAACTTAATTCACCACTTAGGTTTATTATTTTTTTAGATGTACTTGAAAGATTAGATGCACTTGAAGTATTTGAACTATTTGATGTGTTTGAATTGGAGCTTGAAACTTCATCTATAATACTATCCCCTAAACTTTTATCTCCAGGGCCTCCTAATATATAAATAGTTCCATCAAATGGCAAAGCCTGTATAAAACTAACCCAAGCACTTATAGGAAATTGTTTAGTAAACCAAACAGAGGCAGGTGCAATACTAATATATTTTTCAGTTTGATATTTTTTTACTTTATCAAAATCGGATGCTGTTGGATATAATTTTGGCATGCAAAGTTTTAATGCCCCTAATGACTCTGTTAATTTATGATTTCTATTTACTTCATGCACTCCATTTTCAGTAACATCATGTTTCACAGAATGGGTAAATAAAAATGAAAAAGGGTTTTTATCAAAGCCAATGGTTCTAGTAGCCTTCGATAAAACTGTCCACAAACCAGTGGCAGCAAACCTTTGCAGATTTATTAGTAAATCATATTTCTTCGCTCTTATTTTTTGCAAGACTTGCAACCAGTGTAAATACTTATTCTCTTTTTTATTCCAAACAATAAGCTCCCCTATAAAAGGGTGTTCATTAAATAAACTTTCATTGCCTTGTCTTACTATTATATCAATACTTGCTTGAGGATATTTTTCATGTAGGGTTTCTAAAAGTGCAGTCGCCAATACGACATCACCAATAAAGGCAGTTTGAATAAGCAGTATTTTTTGCATGGCAATAAATTAAGGACGAATAATAATTAAATTACCTGCTTCATCCCATTTGACAATGGAAGAGGGCATTTGCAAATTGGTTTCTTCCTGTCTATGCTTCACTACATACCCCACCCCTTCTTTTATATCCACGGAAATATCTGCAAAACATAAAGGCGTGGGATAGCCAGAAATATTGGCAGAAGTACTTACAATAGGTTTTCCAAAAGCCTTCATTAAATCTTTACAAAAAGCATCCTTGGTAATGCGAATGGCCACCGACGCATCTGCTGCCACTAAATTAGTTGCAAGGTTCATCGCCTTTTGATAAATAACAGTGGTGGGTTTATGTATACCTTTTATGTAATCGAATATTTGTAAGTTATTGTCGGCAACATAGTGGGCAATTTGTGCTTCTTCCCCTAGTAGTACAATCATAGCCTTGGTGTCAACTCTTTTCTTTAAAGCAAATATTTTAGCCACTGCTTCTTCATTAGTAGCATCACATCCAATACCCCAAACCGTATCTGTGGGATATAGTATAAGCCCCCCTTTTTGAAGTGTGCT
>CAITGN010000155.1:0-3078 GCA_903891965.1 uncultured Bacteroidota bacterium | reverse complement strand
TATGAATATCAATTTTACAAAATACGCTGACGGACTAGTGCCCGCCATTGTGCAAGACGCAAATACTAAAACTGTTTTAATGTTGGGCTTTATGAATCAAGCAGCAGTGGATGCAACGCTTGCCGAAGGCAAAGTCACTTTCTATAGCCGTTCCAAAAATAGATTATGGACCAAGGGCGAAGAGAGTGGAAATTTCTTGAATTATATAAGTATGTCTTTAGATTGTGATCAGGATAGTTTATTAATTCAAGCAAGTCCAGAAGGTCCTGTTTGTCATATGGGTACTGATACTTGTTGGGGAGAAGACAATAATACAAGTATTGCATTTTTAACTAAGTTAGAGCAAATTATTGCAGATAGAAAAAAGGCAGATCCTTCAAGCTCTTATGTAGCTAGCTTATTTGCTAAGGGTATTAATAAAATAGCGCAGAAAGTAGGGGAAGAAGCGGTAGAAATGGTGATTGAGGCTAAGGACAATAATGAGCAGTTATTCTTAGACGAGTCGGCCGATTTATTGTTTCACTATATGATACTTTTACAGTCTAAAGGCTATCAACTAGCTGATGTGGCCAAGGTTTTAGCTCAAAGACATAAACCCTAAAATTAAATACTTATATTTGATACTTCAACTAAGAAAATTAATCTTTCAATACATTAATATGAATACAATGATCAAAAAAATAGTAGCCTTATTTATGCTTGCCTTTTGCAGCATGAATTTAACTGCGCAGTCATTAGACATGAGCGGGAACATGAAAAATGTACCCGACCAAACTGTAGTTACCTTATTAGATGGCATGGCCAATAAGGAAGTAGCTACAGCCACTGTTGTAGGGGGTAAGTTTGAATTAAAAGCAACTTTAGCAAATACGGGTATATATGTTGTTTCTTTTAAAGGCATTAAAACACAGGTTCCATTATTTATAGGTAATGATAAGATTACCATGGAGGGAGATGTGAATGCGCCTAAGGAAATAGTTTACCAAGGTTCACCAAGTCAAGATGTGTATCAATCTTATATGAAAAAATTAGACCCATTAATGTCTAGTTATTTTGGAAGTTTAAACGCAGCGCAGGCAGAAAAAGAAGCTACTAAAAAAGACTCTATTGGTAAACAAGCTGAATTACAATCGCAAGCAATTATAGCTGAGTATGTGAGCACAAGTAAATTAAATAATCAGTCTCCTGTAACTACTTTTTTCTTGTTTCAAATGGCGAATATATTTCCCGCTGTAAAAGAAACTTTACCTGATTATTATGCTGCTTTAGAGGGGGATGCCAAGAAAGGAACTTTCGCAGAAGTAATTGAAAAAACTTTACAAACTTCGGGCGTAGGAAAAATAGGTACAGTACTTCCTGAGTTCACTCAAAATGATGTGAATGGCAAACCTCTAAAGTTATCTTCTTTAAGAGGCAAATATGTACTTGTAGATTTTTGGGCTAGCTGGTGTGGCCCTTGTCGTGCAGAAAACCCAAATGTGGTAAAAACTTACAATGCATTTAAAAATAAAAACTTTACTGTCTTAGGTGTTTCTTTAGACCAAGATAAAGCTAGATGGTTAGAAGCTATTAAAAAAGATGGACTTGCATGGGCACATGTAAGTGATTTAAAATACTGGAATAATGAAGTAGCAGTTCAATTTGGTATTCAAAGTATTCCTGCTAGTTTCTTAATTGATCCGAATGGTGTTATTATTGGTAGAGACTTAAGAGGAGATGATTTAGTGAAAGCACTTAAAGCAGTTATTAAATAGAGATTAAGTTTTACTACTAAAAATAAAAATTTCTTATAAAAAAGCCCTCTGATTTGCAGAGGGCTTTTTTGTGTATCAATAAAGAGTATTTTAAATACTATTTTATATATTTTTTGCCTAGCCAACTTTCTGAAATAGGTTGTAGCCAATCTTTTTCCATAGCTGCTTTATTAGCTACTAAATTATTAAAGTATAAGGTTTCTTTTTCTAAAATGCCATTTTCTAAAGCGTAACCTACTTGAGCAAGAGGAATGGTTTGTACTTTATCCTTTACCCAGAAAGCCAAGAGCTCTCTATTGAACATTTGTACATTATTCATTACCTCAATTTGCTTTATCACATGCACCGAGCTATCCGTGCTGCAACCACCCACGCCTGTTTGAGACTCGTCCGCCATAATCACTATAAACTGACCATATAAAATTGTGGCAAAACCTTTAACGGGTGCACCATGGCTTTTCCAGTTATCCGTAAAAGCTTCTAGTATTTCTTCTGCTTGAAATAGTTCTGGCAAAGTAAAAGTTCTATTACTTTGATATATCCATGTCTTTGACATGGGATGAAAATCTTCAGGCAGTATGGTTTTTAAATCTACAGTCATTTTACTTTTTTATTTTTATTGCATTGCTTTTGCAATTATCTCAGCTATATCTAATACTTCTGTACCCAGTTCTTCGTCTCTGTTTTTAATACCATCGCTTAACATGGTATTACAAAAGGGGCAGGCGCTTGCTACAAAGTCGGACTTAGTCTCAATCGCTTCGTCGGCTCTTTCCATATTCACTCTTTTATCTCCTTTTTCTTCTTCTTTAAACATTTGTGCACCACCGGCACCGCAACATAGTCCCTTGGACTTGCATCTTTTCATTTCTCTTAATTCCATGTCTAAGCTTTCCAAAACCTTTCTAGGGGCTTCATAAATTTCATTGGCCCTTCCTAAATAACAACTATCATGGTAAGTAATAGACTTTCCTTTCCATTCATTACTATCAGTAAATTTAATTTTGCCTTGCTCTATGAGTTCTTGTAAAAATTGGGTATGGTGTATCACTTCATAGTTGCCGCCTAAAACTGGGTATTCATTCTTTAAGATATTAAAGCAGTGTGGGCAGGTAGTCACAATTTTTTTAATAGAGTAGCCATTCAAAATTTGTATGTTTTGATAAGCCATCATTTGAAACATAAATTCATTGCCTGCCCTTCTTGCAGGATCGCCGGTACAAGCTTCCTCTTTGCCTAAAATAGCATAGTTAACCCCTGCTTTATCAAGTATGGTGGCGAAGGCCTTGGTTATTTTTTGGGCACGTAAATCAAAGCTACCTGC
>CAITGN010000154.1:0-2021 GCA_903891965.1 uncultured Bacteroidota bacterium | reverse complement strand
GTTGTCTCGTCTAATTTTACTTTTGCTTCTTTACATTCTATAATCATCCAAGGGGAATCATTTTTATATACAACAATATCAAAACGTTTAGTTAGTTCGCCTAGTTGAATAGATTTTTCAACAGCTATTAAGCTTGATGGGTATTTACAGCTTTGAACTAGGTATTGTAAAATGTTTTGTCTTACCCATTCTTCTGGGGTAAGTACTACCCATATTTTTCTAAAGGGGTCAAATATTTGATCCTTTCCATTAATGGCTTTTATTTTAAAAGGGTAGCTTGGATAAGGTAGAACTATCATTTAAATTAAAATTCGTATTTTTATATAATACTTTGTCCAAAGATAAGTAGTTGAAACCTTAAAATTTGATAGTATGAAAACAAAAGAAGAAATCGTAGAGAATTGGTTACCAAGGTATACGGGAGCTAGCTTAGACCAATTAGGTCGCTTTATACTACTGACCAATTTTAGCCATTATGTGAACATGTTTGCAGAAATGCATAAGGTGGAAGTGATTGGAAAAGACCGTCCTATGCAATGCGCCACAGCAGATGGTATTACTATTATAAACTTTGGAATGGGTAGCCCTGGGGCTGCCACTATTATGGACTTGCTAACTGCCATTCAACCAGAAGCTGTTTTGTTTTTAGGAAAATGTGGAGGATTGAAAAAGAGAAATAAAATAGGTGATTTAATATTACCTATTGCAGCGATAAGAGGAGAGGGTACTTCCAACGATTATTTTCCACCAGAAGTTCCTGCACTTCCTGCCTTTGCTTTACAAAAAGCAATTTCTACCACCATACGAGATAACAATGTAGATTATTGGACAGGTACAGTTTATACAACCAATAGAAGAGTATGGGAGCACGATGAAAAATTCAAAGAATATTTAACCGATATTAGAGCTTACGCCATTGATATGGAAACAGCTACTATTTTTACAGTAGGCTTTTACAATAAAATTCCAACAGGGGCTTTATTATTAGTGAGTGATTCTCCCATGGTACCAGAAGGAGTTAAAACAGAAGCAAGCGATTCTAAAGTAACTGCTGAATTTGTACAAAGACATTTGAATATTGGAATAGAATCTTTGAAGCAACTTATTAATAACGGACAGACTGTTCGTCATTTGCAGTTTTAGTCTTACTCTTTCCATAGAAAAGGAAAGAGAATATAAGAAAGCGCTACAATCATAATATCGAAGCCGCATAATAAACCCACTAATTGGGGTAGTCCATTTTGCACTACATCGGCAAATGCGATATTGGCAATTTTCATAAGTAACATGAGCTGAGGAATGATTAAGGGGAAACCCAGTATAGCCATAATAGCAGAGGGTTGCTGTGCTTTAGAAGCAATGGCTGCTAAGAAACTAAATACCAAGCTTAAACTAATACCGCCTAAACAACTCATACCAAAGAATAATAAACTATGCTCTAAGGGATTGCCTAATAATAAAATAAATAATAGCAAACTTAGTCCACTCATAAAGCACATGAGTAAGCTATTGTAAATTAATTTAGAAAAGATAAAATGAATAGGGCTTGCAATGGTATAAAAATAAAGCATGCGACCTCTACCTTCTTGTAAAAAACTTCTGGCTACCGTATTAATACAAATAAATAGAAGCGTAATCCAAAATAAACCATTCCATACTTCATCATCGGGCTGGCCCATGGTTAGGTAAATAACAAAGGTAGTAGAGGCTATATATAATAAAATACCAAAAAAAGTATACTGTTGTCTGAATTCAAGCAACATGTCTTTTTTCAATAAAGTAAGAATCGATTTCAAATGTATTTTCATTTTACTTTATTTGCTAAAGCGAATATTATTTAGTGGCGCAAATGCGACATCTAGGTTCGTAATTATTTTTCTCGCCTAATACCACGGTCCCTTCTTCATCACTAGTTCTATAAGAAATATTGGCTAAGTGACCACACTTTACACAAATAGCATGTAGCTTGGTAATAAAATCGGCAGTGGCTAATAAAGAGGGCATGGGTCCAAAGGGCTTGC
>CAITGN010000153.1:0-1571 GCA_903891965.1 uncultured Bacteroidota bacterium | reverse complement strand
TATTGTATACATAGGCAAACTCTACACCTCTCGCACCACTTCCTACAATAATCATACTCTTAGGTTGTGTTGGAAGCACCATGGCTTCGCGGTATCCAATTACTTTTTTACCGTCTTGTTTTAAGTTAGGTAATTCACGCGTGCGTCCACCTGTTGCAATAATTATATACTTAGTATCTACTACTTGTGTTTTTCCTTCAGCATCTTTCACTTCTACTTTTCCTCTTGACAATACTTTGCCATAACCCATTATTACTTCAATCTTATTTTTCTTCATTAAGAACTGAACGCCCTTGCTCATTTTATCGGCCACTCCACGGCTACGCTTAATCACTGCACCAAAATCGTGATTCACACCTGTAGTAGTAATACCATAATTCGCACTATGTTTTACATAATCATACACTTGTGCACTTTTTATCAATGCCTTCGTGGGAATACATCCCCAGTTTAAACAAACACCGCCTAGGCTTTCCTTTTCCACAATAGCTACTTTTAAGCCTAATTGAGAAGCGCGAATTGCCGCAGGATAACCACCTGGACCACTACCAATAACGATTACGTCGTATGCCATTGTATAACTAATTTGAGTAATGAATGAGGGTGCAAAAATACCCCCAAAATCGCAAAAGAAAAAACAAATAGGGAACTATTCAAAGAATACCCGAACCATCTGAAAAAACCATTTATTATCGTTGGGGCGCTGCTTATTCATCTGATTTTCATCAAACTTGCTTAGACCAAATAGCCCGGCCATATTACCTCCACGAACGGCTATTTCTAAATACCCTGCTGAATTAAACCAGGCTAACTTATCCGAGATGGGCACTTCCCCATAATGTTTGCTTAAATCGGTGATGGTTTCGTTGCGGGTAAAAACAATTTTAAAGGTTCTGCCCTGGGCTTGTATATCAAATTCTTCTTTACGAATATTCACCACCACATTTTCAAACTGATCTATAAATAAAATTTGACCCTCCATCCAATTCGGACCTAAGGTAGGTTGCATAGGATAAATTTCTTCAATCTCCTGAAATGCCACACCCGCATCTGCGATATTATTTGTTTTTACAAAAGCCCCAATGGCTTTAAAAATTTCTTGCGTAATTTCTAAAAAAGTATGCGCCTGCTTAAAATCTATTTTAATAATCTCTTTGGGCTTCCCTCCCAACATCATGGTTAAAAAACCATTATCGGGCGTGATAAAATATTGATTATTATGCTTGGTTAAAAGTGCATGTCTTTTTGGAAATTGGAAAAAGTTCACCATAATAAAATGAAGCGTGCCTGCTGGATAATGCTTGGCTGCATTATTAAAAATATAAGCCCCTTGTTGATAATTTTTGCTGGATAAATAATGAGTAATATCGGCAATGCCCATGCCTGGTATGGTTGACAGTATTTGCCCCTTGAGTGCACCAATGATAAAATCTTCTTGGCCAATATCGGATGTTAAAGTAATGATGGGCATCTATTAATAACGAAAAACTGAGTTTTATATTTTAGAAATTCTTGAATTTATTTAGTGTTCTTTTATTTCACTAGTTTGCCTTCTTTAAAGAAAAATTGAT
>CAITGN010000152.1:0-2700 GCA_903891965.1 uncultured Bacteroidota bacterium | reverse complement strand
CAATGGGAATTACCTGAAGAAGATGTGATGGTGGTGCATTTAACTTTAATACCTTATTTAAGCGCTGCGAAAGAATTAAAAACAAAGCCTACTCAACATAGTGTGAGAATGTTAAGTGAGACAGGGGTTCATCCCGATGTAATTGTTTGTAGAACAGAACATCCTTTAAATGATGATATCAAAAGAAAAATTGCCTTATTCTGTAATGTAAAAGCAGGTAATGTGATTGAATCTTTAGATGCGAGTACTATTTACGAAGTGCCTTTGTTAATGCAAAAAGAACAATTAGATTTAATTGTACTTAAGAAATTAAATATTCAAAATTTCAAGGAACCTGATTTAACGAAGTGGAATATATTTTTAGATAAATTAAAAAATCCTAAAAGTATTGTCAATATTGGTCTTATTGGTAAGTATATTGAACTACAAGATGCATATAAGTCAATCCTAGAAAGTTTTATACATGCAGGTGCAATGAATGAAGTGAAAGTAAATGTGGTGAATGTGCATAGCGAAAATATTACAGAGGAGAATGTGAATGAACAATTGGCTGGCTTAGACGGATTATTAGTAGCACCAGGTTTTGGTAATAGAGGAATTGAAGGAAAAATTGTAGCAGTAAAATATGCAAGAGAAAACAATTTACCTTTCTTCGGTATTTGTTTAGGTATGCAAATGGCCGTGATTGAATTTGCACGTAATATTTTACATTTAAAAGGAGCGCACTCAGTTGAAATGGATGCGAATACAGAACATCCGGTAATTGATATGATGGAAGATCAAAAAAGAATTACGATGAAGGGTGGAACCATGCGTTTAGGTTCTTATCCTTGTACTATTACTAAAGACACACTTGCCTATAAAATTTATGGGACTACTACTATTAACGAAAGACATAGACATCGTTATGAATTTAATAATACCTTCTTGAAATTATTCCAAGAAAACGGAATGGTCACTAGTGGGGTGAATCCAGAATTAGGTCTTGTGGAAATTGTAGAATTGCCGAATCATCCTTTCTTTATTGGGGTTCAATATCATCCAGAATTAAAAAGTACAGTAGAGCATCCCGCTCCATTATTCGTTCACTTTATTGCAGCTGCTAAACTGCAGGCTGCGAAAAAAGCGTAGTTAGTTTTTGTTTGTTTTAGTTTGTCATGTTGCTAACATTTGTTAGCTTTATAGCATGAATAATATACGTATCCTTACTTCCACCAGTTTATTTGATGGGCATGACGCTTCTATTAATATTATGCGTCGTGTACTCCAAGAAAAGGGAGCAGAGATTATTCATTTTGGACATAACCGTTCTGCTAGAGAAATTGTAGCAGCTGCTATTGAAGAAGATGTACAAGGTATTGCCATTACTTCTTATCAAGGAGGGCATATTGAATTTTTCACCTACGTTAGAAAATTATTAGATGAGGCAGGTTACAAGCATATAAAAATTGTAGGTGGTGGCGGTGGCACTATTTTACCTAAAGAAGCAGCTTATTTAGAAAAGATAGGCATCTCTAAAATATATTTACCAGAAGATGGTTTAAAATTAGGTATTGAAGGAATGATTGAACAAGTGATTCAATTTTGTAATTATTCTTTGAAAGATTTTTCTTCAAAAAAATTACCCAAATTATCTGTTGCTAAAAAAATAGATCCGCGTTTTGTAAGCAGAGCTATAACGCTTTTGCAAAATAGTGATGCAAAAACTGGTAGTTCAAAGAATGCAACTTTAAAAAATGCAAGTTCAAAAAAGACTACTCAAAAAAAGAACACTAAAAAAACAAAGCAAAAAATTCCCATCATTGGACTTACGGGAACGGGTGGTGCAGGTAAGTCTACTGTTTGTGATAGGTTGGTGCAATACTTTTTATTAGCGAACCCTAACAAAACCATTGCCATAGTTTCTGTTGACCCAAGTAAAAGAAAAACGGGCGGTGCCTTACTAGGTGATCGTATTCGTATGAACGCCATAGATCATTCCAATGTGTTTATGCGTTCTTTAGCCACTAGGTCTGATAAAAATACCATTGCAAATTCCATGGATGGCGTGATTGCACTTTTAATAGAGGCAGGCTACGATGCAATTATTATTGAAACAGCAGGGGTGGGCCAGAATGATGCCACCATTATAGATTATGTAAGCATTCCTATTTATGTGATGACGCCAGAATTTGGGGCACCTACTCAATTGGAGAAAATTAATATGATTGATTATGCAAAATTAATTGCTATTAATAAATTCGATAGAGCAGGAGGCTTAGATGCAGTGAGAGATGTAAGAAAACAATTTCGCCGTTCGCATCATATATGGGAGAATGAAAAAAAGCAGCTTCCTATATTTGGTACCATTGCTTCTCATTTCAATGACCCTGGCATGCAGGCCATGTATAATACATTAGCAGAGATAGTATTTGAAACAGATGCTGTAAAATGGAATTTACTTCCATGGGAACCCAATTATAATGAAAATGAAGTAACCGCACCAACCATTCCGAATAAAAGAACCCAGTATTTAGGAGAAATTGTAACGGCGATTCAAAAAAATAACCAATGGATAGAAGAACAGAAAAATAAAGCGTCTAAGTGGTATTGCTTTCAAGAAGTATTAAAAGAACCTAGTTTAAAAGAGGATAAAAAAATTCTAAAGGCTAACCAACTTATTGAAGAGGGTATTGACAAAGAAGTAAAACAATTAATAAT
>CAITGN010000151.1:0-9772 GCA_903891965.1 uncultured Bacteroidota bacterium | reverse complement strand
GAATAATTGAATTGGTTCTTAAACTAGTGGTAGACCTTGCTGGTAGTCCCTCACTCGGCACTCTATCAAGTACAATAAGCTCAATATTTTTTGTTTTACATAATTCAATTTTGCTAGGCGTATTTCCATCTTCATTCACCACAAAAACGGATGGTTGAATTTCTTCTAGTTCGCTTAAAAAATCGAGTAGGCCACTTCCCTTATTAATTTTACATTCTTTCACGCAAGCAAGTGACTCTATCATATACTTTCTTTCGTCTTGGGTAATGACAGGGTATCTTCCTTTTAAATCATACACCGTTTTATCGGATCCTATACAAACATATAAATCGCCATAACTAGCAGCACTCTTTAAAAAGGCGATATGCCCGCTATGTAATAAATCAAAACAACCGCTCACTAAAACTTTCTTTTGCATAAATTTCCTGCTATATTAAAATCGAAACTACAATTTAATTTTTAATTACAAGGCTCTATCTAAATGCACATAACCACCATCTACATGAATAAGTTGTCCAGTAGTATGACTGGATTTTTCTGATAACAGAAAGGCCACTGTATTGGCAATTTCTTCTTTGGTAGTAAACCTTTGACCTAAAGGAATTTTTGCTTTGATGGACTTTAGCTTTTCTTCTGGATTAGGTAAGGCTTGTAACCATTTTTCATATAATGGTGTAAAGCATTCAGCAACAACCACTGCATTTACACGAATACCATAGGGCAACAATTCCACGGCCCATTCTCTAGTAAGCGCATTTCGTCCTCCGTTAGCAGCTGCATAAGCAGAAGTACCTCCTTGTCCAGTTTCTGCTGTTTTTGAATTAATATTTACTATACTACCTTTTGATTTTTTTAAATAGGGTAGTGCATGATGTGCTAATAAATAATAGTGTACTAAGTTTTTATGTAAACTTTTCATAAAAAATTCATAGTTGCCATTTTCCAAACCTATGCTATCATTCTCTCCAGCATTATTTACAAGACCATCTATTTTTCCAAACTTAGCAACAATTTTATTGATTGCATTTTCACATGCTGCAGGTTCAGTTAATTCTGCAACCACATGATCGGCTTGGTAGCCTTGCATTTGAATAGCTTTCACCAGCGCTATATTATCTTCTTCACTTCTTCCAATAATAACGGGAATAGCACCTTCGGCTGCTAATAGATTAGTGATGCCTTCGCCAATGCCTCTTGCACCGCCCGAGACTATAATTATTTTACCTTCTAATGCTAAGTCCATAATTTAAAGTTTATAAAATTTAATTGCATTATTTGCAAAAAAATCTTCTTGTTCGTTAATACTAAAAGTATTGAAATAATTTTGTAAACCCTTTAACCATTTTTCGTAGGAACTAGCTACTAAGCATACAGGCCAGTCACTTCCGAACATAATTCTTTTAGTTCCAAAAGCTTCTACAACAGTATCTATATAAGGTTTAAGTGTATCCATTGTCCAGGTATTCCAGTGGGCCTCAGTAGCCATCCCACTTATTTTACAATATACATTGGGGTATTGAGCCATTGCTTTTATTTCTTTAATCCAATTTTCGCTTTCTCCTTTTTTTATATTGGGCTTGGCTATATGATCTATTACAATGGGTAGTTCTGGTAATTTTTTTATGAGTGTATTAGCCTCTGCTAATTGAGTTTCATATATAAGTAAGTCATAAGTATAATTATATTTTACAAGTGCAGATAAACCTTTTTGAAAAGTAGCATCTAACATAAAACCATTTGGTTCGGCTTGTATAATATGCCTAAACCCTTTTAGATTAGTTTCATTCGAGTATTCTTCTAGCTTTTCTTCAATTCCCTTTTCTTTTAAATTAATCCAACCCACCACGCCTTTTATAAAAGAATTTTGATGGGATTCTCTTATTAAAATTTGAGTTTCTGTATCTGTTTGATCTGCTTGCACTACAATACATCCTTCGACATTATTTACTTTTAATATAGGTGCTAAATCTGCAGGGAGAAAATCTTTACGAAGAACCTTCATGTCTTCATTAATCCAATCATGTGTTTTGGAATCGTAATTCCAAAAATGCTGATGTGTATCAATGATTTTCATTTTTGAAATAGTTTTATTTTTGATAGGCAACTACAGTTTGCTTGCTGCTGCCTAAGCCATCTATACCTAATTCAACTACATCTCCTGGTTTTAAATAAATATTGGGACTAAAGCCAAGTCCCACACCAGCAGGAGTTCCAGTACTAATGACATCTCCTGGAAGTAAGGTCATAAATTGACTGCTATAAGAAATAAGTTGTGGTATATTAAAAATTAAATCATCTGTATTACTGTCCTGCATCATTTTCCCATTTAAACTTAACCATAACCTTAATGTATGCGGATTAGGTATTTCATCTTTAGTCACTAACCAAGGACCTAGTGGTGCAAAACTATCGCAACCTTTACCTTTATCCCATGTACCACCTCTTTCTAATTGAAAGGCGCGTTCGCTTACATCGTTATGCAAAACATAACCTGCCACATAATCCATAGCTTCTTCTTCGCTTACATAACTTGCTTTTTTGCCAATCACTACACCTAATTCTACTTCCCAATCTGTTTTTTCTGAATTTTTAGGAATGATTATATTATCGAATGGGCCAGTTAAAGAAGTAGTAGACTTCATAAATAGTATGGGCTCTGTGGGAATGGCAGCGCCAGTTTCCTTTGCATGCTTAGCATAGTTCAAGCCAATACATAAAATTTTAGAAGGCCTAGAAATAGGCGATCCAATTCTTTGGCCATCTTCTACTAATGGTAATTTTTCTTCATTAACAATACCTGCTAATTTTTCTAAACCATTTTGCTCAAAAAAACTTTCATCATAATCTTTAATAAAAGCACTTAGATCATAATTTTTACCCTCTAAATGAATGCCTGGTTTTTCTTGTCCTTCTTTTCCGAATCTTATTAATTTCATTTTTAACTATTTAATGTAACATAACCGCCATCAATGGCATAATCGCTACCTGTAATAAAACTTGCTTCATCACTACACAAATATAAAACTTGATGTGCTATTTCAATGGGCTTACCCATTCTACCAATGGGCTGTGTTTTAGATAATTTATCAAACATTTCAGCCTCTTTACCTGGGTAATTCTTTTTCAAAAAACCATCTACAAAAGGAGTGTGTACTCTACCAGGTGAAATACTATTACATCTTATATTGTCTTTTATAAAATCCTTAGCCACACTTAATGTCATAGCATGCACAGCACCCTTACTCATGCCATATGCAAAACGGTCTGACACGCCCACTTTGGCAACAATGGAACTTATATTAACAATAGCACCACCACCTGCTTTTTGCATAATAGGTATACCTGCATGTAAACTATTATATACCCCTTTTACATTTACATTAAATATCTTTTCAAAATCATGTTCTTCTGTATTCGTCGCATTGCCTATATGTGATATACCTGCACAGTTTACTAAAATATGAAGGGCTTCAATTTGAGCATAGGCTGCTATTAAAGCTTTTTGATTGGTTACATCTATCACTAATGCTGTGGCCTGGCCTCCTTCTTTTTTAATAATTTCAACAGTGTCATTAGCGCTTTGCTCACTAAGGTCCACTACATATACTTTAGCACCTTGTTTTGCTAAAACGATACAAACTTCTTTTCCAATGCCGCTTCCGCCCCCAGTGACAACTGCCGTTTTTTGATGAAGTAAAAACATGGTATGATTAATTTATTGTAAAATGATTCTTCTTTTATTATAATGAGACGCCTCTTTTCCAAGGTATAAAATCGTCCTGATGTAATTGCACTGCCTTTGGAATTATCTCTCCACTTGCAGCTTTAATGCAGTAGTCTAAAATTTCTTCTCCCACTTCTTCAATTGTTTTTATACCATCTATAATTTCTCCTGTATTGATGTCTATAATATCAGACATGCGGTTGGCTAGTTTTGTATTCGTAGATACTTTTATCACTGGACATACAGGATTACCTGTGGGTGTGCCTAAGCCTGTAGTAAATAAAATTAAAGTAGCACCGCTTGCCGCTTTTCCTGTGGTGGCTTCTACATCATTCCCTGGAGTACAAACCAAACTTAAGCCTGCTTTAGTGGCGGGTTCGGTATAATCTAAAACATCTACCACAGGAGCAGCCCCACCTTTTTTACAAGCCCCTGCACTTTTTATAGCGTCAGTTATAAGCCCATCTTTTATATTTCCAGGAGAAGGGTTCATATGAAATCCACTTCCTACGGCATGCGCCATTTTATTATAGTCCTCCATTAATCGTATAAACTTAGCTGCTGTTTTTTCATCCACTGCTCTATCAATTAATTCTTGCTCTGCTCCACATAGTTCAGGAAACTCTGCAAGTAATATTTTTCCGCCTAAGGCAACTAAAATATCGGCAGCATGCCCAACCGCTGGATTTGCAGATATACCGCTAAAACCATCACTGCCACCACATTTCACGCCAATACATAATTTACTAAGAGGGGCTGGTTTTCTTTCTATTTTATTAGCCTCTTTTAATTTTTCAATAGTGGATTGAATGGCCGACTTAATTAATTGCTCTTCACTTTGTGATGATTGTTGTTCAAAAATAATTAAGGGCTTATCGAAATTTGGGTTTCTCTTTTTTAAATCATTTTTAAAATCATCTATTTGTAAATGCTGACAACCTAAACTTAATAAAGTAATGCCTGCTACATTAGCATGATCTGCATAGGCAGCTAATAAATTACTTAAAGTAGAGGCGTCCTGTCTTGTGCCACCACAACCCCCTTGATGATTTAAAAATTTAATGCCATCTATATTTTTAAATATTCTTTTTTCAATTGAAGGGGCAATAGTAATATGTTCGTCAATGACTAAACTATTGGTATTATGTATATTCTTAACCACTTCTTCTGCGAATTCCTTGTACTTATCGGTGATGGTATAACCCAATGCATGATGCAAGGCTTCTTTAATAACATCCAAGTTTCTATTTTCACAAAATACAGTAGGAATAAATAACCAGTAATTGGCAGTACCCACTTTTCCATCAGTTCTATGGTAGCCATTGAAAGTTTTGTTTTTAAAATTATTTGTGTTAGGAGCCTGCCACTTATAGTTTGCATTTCGGTAGGCATAAGCGTCTGCTTCATGCTTTGTATTAGTGACAGTCATTTTTTCTCCAATGCTAACATTATCAATTACTATTTTACCTACAGTAATACCATACATAGTAATAAGCATTCCTTTAGTTAAGTCCTTTATGAAAAACTTATGCTTTTCTTCAATATCCTCTTTTAAAATATAGGTCTCGTTTTCAAAAATGATGGGTTCACCCTTCTTTAAGTGGGTAAGGGCTACTAATACGGTATCCTTAGGGTGAATTTTTAATACTTTTAAATTTCTTTCCTTCATGTACGGGTCTATTTTAAAGCAATCATTTGAATCTACAATTTAATTCAAACAATTAAAAAATCCTATTTCTGCGAGGGAAAAGCAATTAACTTTGTGCCATGCATTACTTTTTAGATTGGATACTTGCTATTTTAACCCTTATGTATGCCGGCTTATTAATTGCCTACCGCTATTGGTTCGATAAACTTTCTTTTTTCGATTTTAGGCCCGATAAAGCAGTCACTACTTATACCCGTTTTTCAATTGTCATTCCTGCTAGAAACGAAGCAGCCAATATAAAAAAATGTGTAGACTCTATATTGGCACAAGCTTATCCTGCAGAATTTTTTGAAGTAATTGTAATAGATGATTTTTCAGAAGATGATACAGCCTCCATTGTAAAAGCTATACATGAACAGCACTCGCATGTTAAATTATTAAGTCTTTCAGATTTTTATAAAGCCGATGAAATTAGTTCTTTCAAAAAGAAGGCTATTGAAAAAGCAGTGAGTCATGCAAATGGCAATTGGATTATTACCACCGATGCCGATTGTATTGCGCCAAAGTATTGGCTATTATTATATCATCAATATATACAAGCGAATAATCCGGTATTTGTAGCAGCGCCTGTTATGTTTATTAAAGAGAAAGGAATATTGAATGAGTTTCAAGTGTTAGATTTCTTAGCACTTCAAGGTATTACAGCAGCTGCAGTGGGCGCGGGTAAGCACTCTATGAGTAATGGCGCTAATTTAGCTTTTGAAAAATCGGCGTTTTTTGCAGTAGGAGGATACCAAGGAGTAGATCATATTGCCAGTGGTGATGATATGTTCTTAATGCATAAAATGAAAAAAACTTTATCTAATAGAATTGGATATTTATTTCATCCTAATGCCATTGTATTTACCAAGACCATGCAAAATTGGAAAGATTTTTTAATGCAAAGAATTCGTTGGTCTAGTAAGGCACGTTTTTATGACGACAGTTCTATATTCTGGGTTTTACTTTTAGTGTATGTTTATAATTTTAGTTTTTTAGTGCTTCTATTAATGGGCCATTATCAATCTTTTTTTATAGCCATTGCGTTTAAAACATTTTTTGAACTCTATTTTTTAGACCCCGTAGCCAAGTTTTATTTTTTAGAAAAAGGGCTTCGTTATTTTTTATTATACCAGCCCTTGCATATTGTTTATACTTTAGTGGCCGGCCTTTTTGGTCAGATAAGAACCTATACCTGGAAGGGTAGGCAGGTGAAATAAGGGTCTGTGGAAGATTTTCCCCAAAAAATAGGTTTTTGAGCCTCAAAATTGCCATTTTAACTAGTAAAATTGGCCTTCTTTATGTAGTTTTGCATCCTAATTAATAATAGAATAGATATGTCGACTGAAACAATTGAAAGCACGGTAGCTGCCTTAACTGCTAAAGATTTTGCCACTGACCAAGAAGTACGTTGGTGTCCTGGATGTGGAGATTATTCCATTTTAGCTTCTGTACAAAGAGTAATGCCAACAATTGGCGTTCCTAAAGAAAATATTGTGATCATTAGTGGTATCGGTTGTAGTAGCCGTTTCCCTTATTATATGAATACTTATGGAATGCACTCTATCCATGGTCGTGCAACAGCTATTGCGAGTGGTTTAAAAGCAAGCCGTCCTGAATTAAGCGTATGGATTGTAGCGGGTGATGGAGATTCAATGAGTATTGGTGGTAACCATACCATTCATATGTTGAGAAGAAATTTAAACGTTAATTTTTTAGTGTTCAATAACCAAATTTATGGTTTAACAAAGGGTCAATATTCTCCCACTTCTGAAGTAAATAAAATTACCAAGAGTTCTCCTCAAGGAAGTATTGATCATCCATTTAATCCTGCTGCTTTGGCTTTAGGTGCCGATGCTAGTTTTGTAGGACGTACTATGGATCGTGATCCTAAGCATATGCAAACAATGATTGCGCGTGCTGAACAACACCAAGGAACTTCTTTCTTAGAGATATATCAAAACTGTAATATTTTCAACGATGGTGCTTTTGAAATTTTCACAGAAAAATCGACTAAGCAAGTACATGGTTTATATGTTGAACAAGGTAAGCCTTTGACTTTTGGTGCAAATGGTGAAAAAGGAATTCGTTTTGATGGCATTCGTCCTGAGGTAGTAGAAATTGGTGCTAAATACAGTGCAGATGATATGTGGATTCACGATGAAAAAGATTTTTATAAAGCGCAAATTTTAACGCGTTTATTTGATAACCCTTCTGAAGAGGGTGCTAATTTCCCAAGACCATTTGGTGTATTCTATACCAATGACCGTCCTTGCTATGAGCAAATGATGAGCTTACAAATTGAAGAGGCTTTAGCAAAAGGCGCAGGAGATTTAGATAAGTTAATTCGTGGTAAAGAAACTTGGGAGATTAAATAGCTTATAAATCGATATAGTTTCTTTTAAGGGCAGTCATGACCATGGCAGTGCGCTGTTTAACCTGTAGTTTTCTAAAAACCCTATCTCTATAGCCATAAATGGTGTTCACACTTTTTTGAAGGGCCTGGGCTACTTGCTCGTAGCTTAAATCCTTGCTACACTCTTGAATAAAGCGTATTTCATTTTTAGTTAAGGGCCTTCTATTATAATTTAATTCCCGAATGGTAATCTCTTTTAAAATATTACTAGTAATTATTTTAGATTTATCGGCCGATAAATGAAAGCGCGTTTTATTTCTGACACAATGTTTTAAATCTATTAAGGGCTCGTCGGTAAAAAACATTCCCTGCAATCCGTTTTTCATTAAAAAGCAAATAGATTTTATAAACTTAGCATCGGATTTTAATAATATAAACGGATGTTTCCCTTTTGCCTTGATAGCCTTGATAACAGTGAGAAGTTCTATATAATTATAGCTATCGGCAATAATACATAAGTCGGGCATGCGTTTATCTTCTTTTAAAAATGTACAAAACGCTTGAATATCGCCTGTACTAAAAATAACTTTACATTCTTCTTGTTTTTCAACTGCAAGTTGAAAGGATTGTCTTGTTATAATTTTTTCTTCGAGATATACTATACTAAACATGGCCTTGTTTTATACAAATTAATATAAAATTGATTGGAATAAAAATGGGTAAATTTGTACTATACACTTTATGCTAATTAGAATACATCCCGAGAATCCGCAAGCTAGACAACTTACTATGGTAAAAGAATGTTTAGAAACTGGCGGTATTATTGCTTATCCCACGGATACTATTTATGGGCTTGGTTGTTCCATTTTGCATCATGAAGCAGTGGAGAAAATTTGCGCCATTAAAAAAGTAAATCCAGAAAAGGCGCAGCTAAGTTTTATTTGCGCAGATTTAAGTGATTTGAGTACTTATGCTAAAAGTATAGACAATGTTTTATATAGAATTTTGAAAAAAACTTTGCCAGGGCCCTTTACTTTTATTTTACCTGCAAGCAAACAAGTACCTAAGATTTTACAATCAAAGAAAAAAACAATTGGCTTGCGTATACCTAATAATAAAATTGCACTCTCTATAATTGAAACTTTAGGACATCCAATTTTATCGGCATCATTCCCGGGAGATAATGTAGAAGACTATACCGATCCTGAAATTATTTATGAACACTGGAGTAATCAAATTGATATGGTAGTGGACGGAGGCATTGGTGGTATTGTTCCTTCTACCGTGATTGATTGCACTACCGACGAATATGTATTACTGCGTCAAGGCCTTGGTGTTTGGGAGTATTAGTGTTACTACAACAAACTTAGTTGTGCTGGTAGTATTTTAAAACTTTTTCGATGTTCGAAACATAAACCATATTGGGCGATGGCCGCGCGGTGCGCGGCAGTCCCGTATCCTTTATTTTTATCCCAACCATACTGCGGATGCTTCTTATGTAATTTTTGCATCCAACTATCACGCGCCGTTTTAGCTAGGATACTGGCCGCGGCTATATTGGCATATAGCCCATCGCCCTTAATGATAGTCTGATGAGGAGTTTTTTTATAGGCATAAAACCTATTTCCATCTACCGCAATAAATTTTGCTTTGGGTTTTAACTGGTCCAATGACAAGTGCATGCACTTAATAGCGGCCTTTAAAATATTAGAGGCGTCAATCTCTTTAGCCGTTTGCTTTGCCACAGCCCATGCAATGGCTGCCTCTTTAATAATAGGTACTAATTCTTCTCTTTGTTTTTCAGTAAGCTGTTTGCTATCGTTCAGCATGGGGTGATAAAAGTCCTTGGGCAAAATAACTGCCGCTGCAAATACAGGCCCTGCATAACAACCCCTTCCGGCTTCATCGCAGCCGGCTTCTAATAATAAGTCTTGATATTGATTCAGTAGTTTAGGCAATTTTACTCTTGTAGTTTATATATAGGGTTTTTAATGGGATAAATATT
>CAITGN010000150.1:0-5374 GCA_903891965.1 uncultured Bacteroidota bacterium | reverse complement strand
TAATAAATAATCATAGTTATGTCGAGTCGCTTCTTCCACTGCCCTATTCAATCTATTGGCGATGCCTTCATTGGCATTGAAATAATGGTACTGAATGGAAGGGTGTAGTTTTGCTAAGGCCTCTTCTATTCCAGGCAGCTTGGTTTCGCTATTGTCATATACATACAATTGCTTAAGCCCCTGAACATAGGTTTTTATGTTTTCGGACAAAAGCTGAATATCAGGATGATATAATATGATAACCCCGGCAATGTTCATCCGATGAATGATTTAGTAGTTCAAATTTAAGCCAATTAGATAAAACCACCTTCTTTTGAACTGTAAATATTGAATATGCTTATATTTTAAGCATAAATATTTATCTTGTACTAGATATGAGTGGTAAAACAAATAATTTTTCTATTATTATTCCTTTTAAATCGGGGAAGAAATATCTATTAGATTGTTTGCATTCGGTTTTAGCACAAGACTACCCCCACTTTAACATTCTTATTTTAGCAGATAATACCAGCAATATCGATGATTCATTAGATGCAGTACATGCAATTCAGAATAGTAAAATTAGCGTTCATGTTTCAAACCAAAATTTAGATATACTTCAAAACTGGGGACGTATAAAAGACTTAGCTAAAAATGAATACATGACCATACTTGGTTATGACGATTTATTAGAAAAAACTTTTCTCTCAACCATTAACGAATTAATTAATAAAGAGCCTGAAGCAAGTTTATACCATACACATTTTAATTACATCAATAACAAAAGCGAATTTATTAAAATATGTCAACCCTTGCCTACTCGTTTAAACCTAAGCGAATACCTTGAATATGCATTGAACGAAACTATTGATATCATGGCAACAGGTTATGTTTTTAAGTCAAGCGATTATGATACAATGGGTGGTATCCCTACTCAATACCCTAATTTAATTTATGCCGATTTACAATTATGGTTAGCCCTAACTAAAAATTCTTATCTCGCGGTAGACAATAGTGTACAGTTTTCATTTAGAATTCATGCATCAACCACTAAAACCTCAAAGGATAAAATTTTATTAGATGCATTTTTACTATTCTTAGATTATTTGAATCAATTAAAAAAAGATTCTAGTAAATTAGCGGCCATCATTGAAGAATTTGGTAAGGGATTTACAGAAAGTACCACCAAGGCCATTGCCCACAGACTATTGAGGACCCCAAAGGCCATTAGAAAAGGATTAACCATAGATGAAATGATCACTAAGATTGATGAAAAATCGCAAATACTAGGCATTGATTATGCACCTCTTCAAATAAATTCCATTCGCATGGCTAAACTCATTGAAGCTATTCCTTTATTGAATAATTTGTTTTTGCTTTTCAAAAAAGTTTATAAAAAACCTGTTTTGTAAAACTTTTTAAACCTTGCTTATTAGATTTAGATTGCCTATTCTAGTATTTCAGCAACTAAGCTATTTAAAATTACCAGCCTTTATAGCGTATAAGAATTTCCCAAACTTAGATTGTAGTAAATAATATAAAAAACCTAATCTGAATTGCCACGCGCGCGCTGCTATAGAAAAACCAAAATGAGATTCATATACTTTTACATTCTCTTTGAGCGATTTTAAATATTGATTGGTACTCACACCCCCATCATCGAACTTTACAATGGTTTCATTCATATAACCATAGGTTTCCTTTTTCAGCCTGCACATTAAATCATAATCCATAGCAATTTTAAAAACTTCCGAAAATTGTCCAACGCGATCGTATACTTCTTTCTTAACAAACCATGTGGGATGTGAAACAGCCCTCATACCCTTGTATAATTGTTGCGCATCAAAGGGAACACCAATCTGCACCCAAATACCTGCTCGTTTCATTAATATATTTCCACTTGCCCATTGAATAGCGGTATTATTATTAAAATAGGCTAGCACATTTTCAATCACCGAATGAGCATAATAAATATCGGCTGAATTTAAAATATGAATAAGGCTACCAGAGCAAAGGGCCAACCCTTTATTAAAAGCATCTGAAATTCCCTTGTCTCTTTCACAAAGCCATTTACGGTAATGGGGCTGAGGCGTGTTTTGCAACCATTCAGCAATTTCTTTATTACTAGAGCCATCAATGATATAATGCTCATAGGGCTTAGCCGACTGTGCGTCTACCGAACTGCAAGTACTTTGCAAGTCGCTTAAATTGTTAAAACATATTGTAATGACCGACAATTGTTCCATATTGTAAAAATAAGCCCATTTCATTACATATTTACTTTTACCACAATTACAATATATTTGTACCATGGGCATTATTCAAAAACAAGGGGTAAAATCATCGTTCTTTATTATGATGGGCTTTGTCATAGGCGCCGTCAACCTCTTAATTTTGTTTCCCTTATTTTTCTCTAAAAATGATCAAGGCTTAGTAAGGGCCATGATAGATATTGGTGCCACTTTCTCTTTGTTCTGTACATTAGGAACCTTACCGGTCATTTATAAATTCTTCCCTTTCTACAATCATTATTTAGGACCAAAAAAATCTGAACTCCCCTTCATTACCCTTGTGATTAATTTAATAGGGTTTAGTTTACTTTTATTTATAGGATGGCAACAAAAAGATTTTATTATTCGTAAACTTGGAAAGTCTCCAAGCCTTGCGCATTATTTTAACTATTTATACCCCTACTCCTTTTTCTTATTATTATTTTATTGGCTAGAAGCATTTGCCTGGGGATTAAGAAAAGGTGTTTACTCCAATTTTTTAAGAGAAACGCTTATTCGCATTTTAACCACTGTTTTAATTTTAGCCTTTGGTTTTAAATATATTGACCTCATTACCTTTTTAACCTTATTCAGTTTATTGTATGCAGTTCCTGCTGTACTATTATTAATTAACTTAATAGGATCGAGTGGCTTTTCATTTCAAAGCTTTAAAATTAGTAGTGTAACTAGACGTCTCAAGGGCAAGATGATTAGTTTTGCTTTATTCGTATTTGCAGGACAATTTTTCAATTTACTAGCGCGCACCAATGATACTTTTTTAATTGTAGGTTTAAGAGGTTTAAGTGATGCAGGCATATTTGCCATTGCGACCTATGTTTCTGCTATTTTAGAAATACCCCAAAGAAGTTTAAACTCTATTAGTATACCCATTCTTGCTACTTCTTGGAAGAACAAAGACTTTGCCAATATCAAAAACATTTACCATAAAAGCGTATCCAATTTACTAGCCATTGGCCTGTTATTGTTTGGTTTGATTTGGTTGAATATTGATAACCTAATTAATTTTTTAAACTGGATTAGCCATAAAGAAGCGGGCGGCTATGATGCTATTAGTAAATTAATTTTCATTTTAGGCATTGCAAAATTGATTGATTTAGCCACTGGGGTGAATAGTCAAATTATTGGTACATCTAATTATTGGAAGTTCGATTTTTACACGAATTTATTTTACATCATTATTTCTATTCCGCTAAATTGGTTTTTAATTAAAAATTATAATTTAGAAGGGCTTGCCTACTCCAATTTAATTGCACTTACACTTTACAATACGGTAAGGTTTGTTTTTATTTATAAAAAGTTCAATTTACAGCCCTATACCTATAAGCATGGCTTATTTTTAGTATCAAGTATTGGGCTCATGTTACTCATTCACTTAATTCCTACTATTAACAATATACTTGCTAATATTTTAGTACAGTCCTTTGCTTTTGGAATTAGTTTTTATGTTCTCGTGAACTGGCTGAACCCTGCACCGGAAATACTCAATATGGTACATGATTTTATGAAAGTAAAACTACCCGGGTTCTTTAAAAAGAAAGGCTAGCTTATTTCTTTTGCGCCACTGATACTAAATGAAAGGGTGGATAGGTTTGCTGATGTATCATTTCAAAATCACAATACAGTAGAAGTTCTTTTATCAAATCCAAATTGAAAACATGGTGATGTACTGCCCTATTCTCTATATTAAGCTTGGTTCTTTTAATTAAGTCTTCTTTCGACTGCACAAAGGCATCATGTTTAAAATCGTGAAGGGCTATTACTTCCTCAAAATGCGTACTGTCTTCTTCTGTGGTATTATTTTTATAATCCTCTATTAGATGAGATAATGTGGTTAGAGGCCTTTTGTTATCAAAAGTAAATTCCTTATCTGGAAGTACTAAAACCAATCGACCTTTGCTTTTCATTACTCTAAACCAATCCTTTAGCGCCTTAATAGGATTCGCCACATGCTCTAAAGAATGACAAGAAAGTACAAAATCATAAGAAGCATCCTTCACCTCTTTTAAATGAGCTGCCTCCCCTATAAACTGAAAGCCTTTTTTATTTTTATAATAAGTATATAAATTCCCCTCTTCAATTTTTCCTTCCCAAAGTGTATTATTGGAAAAATTAACTCCATCAATTTTTTTGGCATGTAAATAAATAGGAAAAGCACTTTTAAAACTAAAAAAAGCACTAGGGCCTCCTAGTTCAATACCCTCTTGCCCTTCAAAGGCTGCCGCCAATTGAATCATCTTTCTTTTGGCAGGTTGCTTTAGATAAGATATAGAAGTAATTATTTTTTCAAATAAAGTCATACTCAAAATTAATTAAGGTTGAATTAATTTAAAAAAGCTTTCCAATCCTTTCTTTTTTTCTTCTGTCAAAGTATAGCTAATATTTTCAGTATAATATTTATGCAAATCATATACTTGCTCTGAAGCTGGTATTAAAGCAATCACTTCTTCTAAACTAGCTAAGCCATAAGCATTGGCTGCATCAAAGGCCTCCATAAATTCTGCAGGAATAGGTTTATTTGCTACCCAGGCAGCAAATACAAAGGGAAGTCCTGAATACTGCCTCCAAGCTAAACCAAGGTCATATACATATTCAAAACTTGTTAAACTTGCCAAGGCTCTATCTCCAATAATAATACCCGCCGTGGTGCCTGAAATTTCATTTATATACCCTTCAGTGGCTATTAAAAACTCCACCTCTTTTTTCCAATGCTGCTTAAATAGAATTTTCGCAAGTGCTACCGAGGTTCTACTTTGATAATCTAAATAGACATTCTCAATTTGATCCATGGGTACCTGGCTAAATAAAGCCACTGAAGCCACTTCCCCCTCTGTGCCAATCACATATTTAGAAACTATCTGAGGGTTCTTTAATAAAGGCATAATGGCCACAGGCACAAGGCCTATATCAATGGTATCATCTAATAAATCTTGGGCTATTTGAGCAGGGTAAGACTTCCTTAAATCAATCCTTTCGCTAAAAGGACTTTGCTCCATTCCTAGTAATAATGGGCGGGTATTTAAATAACTTACCGCGCCTATGCGCCATTTTTTGTCCAATTGAATTAACTTTGCACAAAGAAAAACCTTTTTTCTAAGAAACTAACT
>CAITGN010000149.1:0-4050 GCA_903891965.1 uncultured Bacteroidota bacterium | reverse complement strand
CTCACAAACACATGCTAATTTCGGATCTATTTTAAAAGTAATGTATAATATTTTAGCGGTGCCTTATGTAAACCAATATGATATTACTGCTTCTTTATTAACCGACTTTTTCACCAACAAACCCGATTATACTCCCTATTATTTTGAGTTCCCTAGTCAAGAAGTTTTTGATTGGAATAAAGCAATGAAGAAATACAATCAGCCCATAGATTGGAGAAAAATTCAACAAGGCCCAAGAATGGATAATGAGCAAGAGCAAAGATCAGAACATAAAAAAGTATCGGGTACTATTATTCAAGATTAATGAATTCAATATTATTGTACTCAAGATTGTTGTACCTAAGATTATTGAAGCTAAAATTATTGAAATAATTATAACTTGATTTTAGGAGCCAATGATAGTTTTTGCAAATATTGAATAAGCTCTTTGGGGTGATCGGTTTGTATACCTGATAGTCCTAGTTCAATACCTTTGTTCCAATAGGCTTCTCCTTCAACAGCTGCTTGCATATCGGCCCATACTGGAATACCTTTTAATAAAGAGGCACGAACAGTTTCTTGGGTGTATTCGTTCCAATTACCATCTAAGATATCAATATTAACATTGGATAAATATTTATACATTTCTATGCTATCTTTTACTTTAGCATTTAAACTTAATATAAGCGGCATAGAAGGTACTTGCTTTCGCCATGCTACATATTGTATAGGTGTATTAATATATACTACCATTTGATCTTGCATATGGGCAACTTGAATAATTTCATATACTTTTTTTACATCGGCGTTTTTAAAATCGAGGTAAATATTAATTTTATTTTTACAAATGGCTAGCGCCTCTTCAAATGTGGGCACTGATAATGTATCTGAAAGTGCATTATTTTTATTAAACAGTTTTAAACTTCTAATGCTATCAAATTTCATTTCTGCAATTTTACCATAACCATTGGTCATTCTATCAACAGTAGCATCATGCATTAAAACTAATTGACTATCTTGTGTGGTTCTGATATCCAATTCAACATAATCTGCTCCATCCTTAATTGCATTTTGTATAGCCAATAAACTGTTTTCAGGAGCAAGAGTATGGTCTCCCCTATGCGCAATTACTATTATCTTGTTTTTAGCAATGGGCAATTTTTTAGCAGTAAGGGGCTGACTATTCAACTGAATTGTAAATAATACAATTGATAAAAAATTTAATAGAATAAATTTCATTTATTATTTTAAAAATTAACTGTTTGAATAGAATACATAGCCATGTAATACTACTAAGTTATAATAGGGTTCTGTTAAGTACTACTATGCTATGATTACTAAATTGGCAGTATTATACTACAAAATAATTATTTTTTTAACTATAGGATGTGAATTGGGCGCATTCACTGCGTTCAAAACATTAAATGTCCAATCTAATTTTTTCAAAATTTCTTTGGTCTTAAATTGAAGTGTAATGGTTGATTTACCTTCGATTTCAATTAAATCGGTATTTTCTACTAGTGTATATTGGCTAAAATTTTGTAAGATAAAATTACAAGAGGAAACATTTTCCAATACGACTGTCAAAACCAATGATTTTGGCTCATAAAAGGATTTTTTTATCACCAAACATTCATTAATCAACGGAATTAATAAGCTATCTCTTCCTATTAAGGTATTGTCGTAATGAACTACTGTTCTACGATCAAATAAAGCCGACTTAATACTTTCCTGCGTTCTGTCTTTAGAAAATACCAAAGTAATGGGTCTATGTCCTTCAGTGCCTTTAGGACCTTTTTTATAATCCCATTCAATTAAGCCATGAATATCACTTGTACCCATTAAAGTTAAATTACGATCGTAGGCTATTTGCAAAGCCTCTGCAGAATAGTTGTGCGTATTAACCACTTCAATGCCTTGTATTAAATTGCTATCTATTAATTTTTTATTTACTTCATTCAAAAAACTAATATAATCGTTTTTGGGTGTTTCATAAGGGTGATTCCAGAATACAAAGGCATTTTGGTTTTTAGCTTCTTTATAAGCATCCAAGTAATTGGTGAAAAGTAATTTATTAGCATCTTGGATGAATACAGCATTGCTATGACCAGGAGGCATGGCACGCGTTATTTCAGAACCTCTGATAATTACTAAATTATGGTCTTTAGCTTCTTTCAGTGCAATTTGGTAAGATCTATTTCTGTCTTTGTTAGGAATATCCCCTAAATGTGGTTGATATTCCAAATGTTCCGTTAAGGAAATAGCATCTAAATTATCCATTAATGACTCTCTAACACGAATACTTGGCCAAACATCACCATCAGAAAAAACAGTGTGCTGATGAAGATCGCATTTTAAGGTTTGGTAGCCCAATATATTGGGAAATTGTAAACTAGTACCCAATGCATGGGAATGTGTTGTTTCTTGGGCAGATACAACTATAACAAAGGCACAAATGAATTGTACCAGACAAATAAATTTTTTCATAAATTTTGCTTAAATTATTCTATTTCAATTAATCGATTTCAATTAATCGATTTCAAAATCATCCTCTTCATCCTCTTCGAATAACAAATCGTATTCTTCTACTTTTTCTTCACTTAGTTCTTCAATAATTTCAAAAATAGTATCATTTAATTTTTTCCAAACAATAGATTCAACATCTTCATGTATTAAAATTAAAACACATGATTCTGTCTTCATGATGGGTTCCACTAACAGTACATTGTCACCATCATACTCATTGATGAGGTACTTTTTTTCGATTGAAAGATCATTAAATACTGGCATAATATTAATTTTGAGACCAAATTAGAACTTTAAATAACCATAAAAAAAATATTATGATGTAAGGGCATTATCATATTGTAAAGTTTAAGCTCAAAGCCTAGAATTGTAAATGAATACAAAAAAGAATATTAAAATTGAATTTAAAATAAAGATTTTATAATATTAAGATAACAGTTTGGTAATACGTATTCTATAGTTTAACTAAATTTTTTACCGATATTGATCCCAAACAAATAGGTAAGCCAAAATTTATAAAAAATTAAAGTAAATGAATGAGTTCCTTAATAATGCAGATCTAGAATTGTTTAAATGTATCAATAGCCATCACAATGCTTTCTGGGATGAATTAATGTATCAAATTAGCACTACCAATATATGGATACCCCTTTATGTATATATCATTTATATTCTTTTTAAAGAATTTAAAAAGAAAGGCTGGATTTGCCTTGCAGCACTAATAACCTTAATCATTTTAAGCGATAAGATTTCTACCTTTTTTAAATATTTTATGAAAACCTTAAGGCCTTCACATGAAATATATTTGAAATCATTTATTCATTTAAGTAAGGCGGGTCCTGGTGGCTTATATGGGTATGTATCTTCCCATGCTTCTAACTTCTTTTCATTTACAATTTTACTATTCATTGTATTACCCAAGAAGTATAATTGGTTTAAAGTAGTGCTATTGTCTTCTGCATTATTAGTCGCCTATTCTAGGATATATAATGGCGTGCATTATCCATTTGATGTGTTGAGGGGTATGGCATTAGGATCTTTTATGGGTTTAGTATTTGGGGTAATCTTAAAATACAATAAAAGTATAAACCTACCTACAATAAAAGATTAATTACTTTTTTTGCAAAATATAGTAATAATCTAGTGCGCTATTTCTAGTTTTGGGATTTAAAAATTTAGCATTCAATGTGCTTACATGAAAAGCGGCAATAGTATCAATAGTATTAAACTTTGACAACATGTCCTTATTGATAAGTTTATTGGATATTAATAAATAATCAGCAGGTTTCAACGCTTTCTCATCTTCAATAATTTGGAAGCTATAATTACTGTAAAAATCTAAACTTCTTTCTCCATATATCTTGTACAGATAAAAATTCTTTTTGTCTATCTTTTTTGTATTTATATACTTAGTTACACTATTGCCTAATTGATATTCTAATAATTTAGGATAGAAAAATATATTTAATAATAGATTAGTAATCAATATAGTAAATAAAGCAAAATGAAGAGTATTAGGGATTAACTTCCTTTGTTTATAAATTG
>CAITGN010000148.1:0-5777 GCA_903891965.1 uncultured Bacteroidota bacterium | reverse complement strand
GTAAGTAATACCCGCGCGGTAAGCATTGCGACGCTCTTCAGAATTCGGCTGATGCTTATCGATACAATCTACAGTAATACCTAACCACTCAAATAAAGTACCATTCCATTCACTATCTCTTTTTGCTAAGTAATCATTCACGGTTACAATATGCACCCCTTCACCCGCTAGTGCATTTAAATAAGCAGGTAAAGTAGATACTAAAGTTTTACCCTCACCCGTTGACATTTCGGCAATCTTACCTTGGTGTAAAACTATACCTCCTAATAATTGCACATCGTAGTGCACCATATTCCAAGTAATGGGTGTGCCTGCCGCCTTCCAAGTAGTTTGGAATACCGACTGGTCGCCCTTAATATTGACGTATTCTTTTTTGACAGATAAATCCCTGTCAAGTTGTGTAGCTGTTGAGACTAGCTCCTCTTCTTCGGTAAATCTGCGGGCCGTTTCTTTCACCACCGCAAAGGCTTCTGGCAAAATGTCCCAAAGCACCTTTTCTAAAGTGCTGTCCTTCTCTTTTTTAAGTAAATCCACGCGCTCATATAGGCCATCTCTACCCATAAAATCGCTAATAGGCAGGGCTTCCGCCTCGGCTTGAATGGCTTCAATTTGGCTGTCGGTATCGGCTAAATAGGCCTTAATTTTAGCCTTGAATTCAGTGGTTTTAGCTCTTAACTGGTCGTTGGAAAGGGTTTTATAGCTATTGAAATGGCCATTAATAACAGCCACTAAATGGTCTATTTTTTTAACGTCCTTTTCGCTTTTCGAACCTCCAAATAGTTTACTTATAATTTGCAACATAATCCTGCTTGATAATTGTGTTATTTCCTATACTCAATAGGCGTGCCAAAGTTAAGTAATTGGGGTGAGTTTGAGGGTTTTAAGGGGGGTCCAATATAAAAAATAACAACAATGGCCTTAAAATTGAAAAATGGACGAAAAAATGATACCTTTGCTCGCCTTTGGAGCCCTAGTATTTAGAGGGGCTTCTACTTGAACATCAGAAACTAAAAAATGCTATGGCAGGTCAATTAAACGAAGTAAGAAATAGGATTAAAAGTACTCAAAGTACGCAGCAGTTAACCAAGGCCATGAAAATGGTAAGTGCTGCTAAATTACGCCGTGCGCAAGATGCGATCACTCAAATGAGACCTTATACGCGTAAGTTGCAAGAAATGTTAAGCAATATTATTGGAAGCTTGGATGGCGATATGAATTTAGCTTTAGCTGAAACACGTCCTGTGAATAATGTTTTATTTATAGTCATTACTTCTGACAGAGGTTTATGCGGTGGATACAATGCCAACTTAGTAAAATTAGCAAAGACTACGATTGCAGAAAAATACGCGAATAAAAATATTACTATCTGGAATATTGGAAAGAAAGGATATGAGAGTTTAACAAAAACAGGTTACAAAACCAATGCCGATTTCAAAGATATTTTCTTGAATTTAAAATTTGAAAATGTACAAACTGCAGCGAAAGCAGCAATGACTGCATTTGCGAATAAAGAATTTGATGCGATAGAAATTATTTACAGTGAGTTTAAAAATGCTGCTACTCAATTACCTACAGCAGAAGCTTTTTTACCTATTCCTACTTTAGCTAAAAAAGCAAATAAGAAAAAAACAGATTTTATTTTTGAACCACAGAAAGAAGTGTTGGTAGCAGAGTTAATGCCAAAAATATTAAACACACAATTGTTCAAAGCAGTACTAGACGCGAATGCAAGTGAGCACGGTGCGAGAATGACTGCGATGGATAAGGCAAGTGAAAACGCTAACGAATTATTAAAATCATTGAAATTATCATATAACCGTGCACGTCAAGCAGCTATTACAACCGAATTAACGGAAATTGTAAGTGGTGCAGCAGCATTGAACGGTTAAGACCCAACCACTATGGAAATTAGTCAAATTATACCTCATATTGAAGCGCTTATTTTTGCAAGTGAAAAAGCATTAAATGCGAATGATATTACCGAACTTATTAATAATGCTTTTGGATTTTTAGAAGAGCGTATTAGTATAGACCAAGTAGAAAGTGCATTAGAAGGTATTCAAGAAAAGTATAGCACGGAATTTTATCCTTTTGAATTAAAACAAAGTGGCGGTGGCTGGCAGTTTTTAACCAAGCCCGATTTTCATAAAACCATTGCTCAATTAAATGGAGATAAATTTTTAAAGCGCCTTTCCAATGCAGCTTTAGAATCCTTAGCTATTATAGCCTACAAACAACCTATCACCAAGGGTGAAGTAGAAGCCATTAGAGGAGTAAACAGCGATTACTCTATTCAAAAATTATTAGAAAAGGAATTAATTACCATTAGTGGTCGTAACGAGCATTTACCAGGTAAGCCTTTAGTATATTCTACTTCTAAAAACTTCATGGATTATTTTGGTATTAATTCAACCGACGACTTACCAAAAATTAGAGAGGTTTTAGCCGAGCAATTGGTAGAAGCTACTGTCATCAAGCCTGAAGACTTCACAGACAACAGTGTTTTAGAACAAACCGAAGAGGAAGAAACACCTAACTTACCTGAAGAAACTGACGGCTACGAGGCTGAATCTAACGAGGAAGATGAGACCCCTGAAAGTCCGGTTCATTAGGCTATCTTAGACAGTACTTACTTCTATTTTTTTTCAAAATTATAGTCTTGTTATAATGACAGAACCTAGTTCTAATTGTATCTTCGTGTTATGAATTCAAGTTTGACTTACGAAGAGCTTAATAAAGCTGCCACTACCTTTGGTACTCCACTCTATGTGTACCATGGTGAAAAAATGGAGAGCCAATATCAAAACTTATTGACTCATTTTTCAACGAAGTCTACCCGATTTTTTTACGCTTGCAAATCACTTACCAATATTCATATTTTAAACCTTGTTAAAAACGCAGGCTGCAATATTGACTGTAGTTCTATTAACGAAGTGAAATTAGCCATGCATGTTGGATTCGATGTTGAAAATATTTTATATACCAGCAATAGTGTTGCTTTCGAAGAAATAAAAGAAGCCGTAAGCTTAGGCGTGCATGTAAATATTGATAGCCTTTCTAATTTAGAAAAGTTTGGCGCTGCCTTTGGTGGAAGATATCCAGTGGGCATTAGAATTAGACCCGATATTATGGCAGGAGGAAACTTGAAAATTTCTACAGGGCATAATAAAAGCAAGTTTGGTATTCCTTTT
Organism: uncultured Bacteroidota bacterium; assembly: GCA_903891965.1. GTDB lineage: Bacteria > Bacteroidota > Bacteroidia > Chitinophagales > Chitinophagaceae > Sediminibacterium. Next base: position 2,586 of record CAITGN010000148.1, on the reverse strand, counting down.
ACAGAAAAAGAAGCCTTAAAAAATATTCAAAATAAGTATGGCATTAAAATTTCTGCCTTACATATACATACGGGTAGTGAAATTAAAGATGTAGCCGTGTTTTTACAATCGGCTAAAGTATTTGAAGAATTATTACCCGATTTTCCTACAGTGAATATATTAGATTTTGGAGGTGGCTTTAAAGTGCCTTATATGCCAGAAGAAAAAGGAACAGATATTGCTTTGCTAGGCGCAGAGGTGAATAAAATTATGGAGAAGCTGTCTGCTATGATGGGGCGTAACCTTACCGCTTGGTTTGAACCAGGAAAATATTTAGTGAGTGAGTCGGGCTATTTTATTACACAGGTAAATGTTTTAAAAAAATCGGGCGATATTGAATTTGCAGGTATTAATAGTGGCTTAAACCATTTAATAAGACCTATGTTTTATGATGCTTACCATCATATTGTCAATATTTCATCCCCTCATAAAGAAGAAAAAAAATATGCAGTGGTAGGTAATATATGCGAGACAGACACTTTTGCCTGGGACCGCCCTATTGCTAGTATTGAAGAAGGTGATTACTTAGTATTTTTTAATGCAGGCGCTTACGGATATGAAATGTCAAGTAATTATAATGCTAGGTACAAGCCTGCACAGGTTTTATATAAAAATGGAATAGCCACTTTAATAAGCAGGGCCGATACTTTCGAGGACTTACTTCGTTTACAAGTACCTTTAAGCTAATTATTATGATTGAAATACAAAATATTAGCAAAAAATTTGGCGACAAGGTTGTCATTGATGATATCAGTGCTCAATTCAAGCCAGGTATATGTAATCTAATTATAGGCACAAGTGGAAGTGGTAAAACGGTTCTTGTAAAATGTATTGTGGATTTATTAAAAGCCGATAAAGGCGAAATAGTATTTGACAAAATACATTTATCTACAATGGATAAAGAAGAAAGAAAAGATTTAAGACAGAACCTAGGTATGTTATTTCAGGGGAATGCCTTATTTGATTCTTTAACAGTGGAAGACAATGTAAAATTTCCATTAGATATGTTTTCTAACTTATCCGTTGAGGAGAAAAAAATAAAAGTAAACGAAATTCTAGCCCGTGTTAAATTAGAGGGCGTGAATGGCAAATTTCCTGCTGAATTAAGTGGTGGAATGAAAAAAAGAGTAGGATTAGCCCGTGCTTTAGTCATGAAACCTAAATATTTATTTTGCGACGAACCTAATTCAGGCCTAGACCCTCAAACCTCCATGGTTATTGATAAATTAATACATGAACTCACTGTTGAATTTAATATCACCACCATTGTAGTTACCCATGACATGAATAGTGTAATGGAAATAGGCAATCATATTATTTATTTACACCAAGGTAAAAAAGAATGGGAAGGCTCTAATAAAGACATTATATATAGTGAAAATAAACTACTCAATAATTTTATTTTCGCTTCTGATTTTTTACAAGATGCCAAGGCCATGCGCATGCAATCCAACCCTTCTAAATAATTTAATCAAGACAATTCATTAAAATTCCAAATTAAACAAAACTTAAACTCATAGTATGAAATACATTTTTGCAACCCTACTTAGTTTTTTACTCATAAGTCAATTGGAGGCACAAATTAACGGTGATCCAGGTGCACCCTATTTAAAAAACAATAAAATACCTCCGTTCACTATTACTTCAGTGAATGGTAAGGAAATCACGAATAAACAAATGCCATCTTACCCTTTTACCTGCATTATTATTTTTAGCCCAGACTGCCCTCATTGCGAAAAAGAGGCAGGAGATATCAATAAGTATGCAGATAAGTTTAAAAACGTACTGTTTATTTGGGATAGCTACCGCGACATGGAGTCTATTAAGAAATTTGCTGCCAAGTTTAATTTAGTGGATAAGCCCAATGTGATTATTGGCCGCGACCCTAATTTTACCCTACCTACTTTTTACCGCCCAAGAATGACGCCCTTTGTGGCCTTATACCAAAAAGGGGTATTGTTAAAAGTATATGAACAAGGAGCAGATGTTTTCGAATTGATTAAGATAATAGAAGGTAAATAACTAACTTTGTCCCGTAAAAATAAAACACACAAATAAAAATAACATTATATGAAAGTTACCGTAGTGGGTGCAGGAGCAGTAGGTGCAACATGCGCAGACAATATTGCTCGCAAAGAATTAGCTCAAGAATTAGTCTTATTAGATATTAAAGAAGGATTTGCAGAAGGTAAAGCACAGGACATGATGCAGACCGCTGCCTTATTAGGATTTGATACAAAAATTAGTGGTAGCACCAACGATTACAGCAAAACTGCTAATTCTGATGTAGTGGTAATTACTTCTGGTTTACCTCGTAAGCCAGGTATGACACGTGAAGAATTAATTGGCACAAACGCAGGTATTGTAAAAGGTGTTTGTGAGAATATTTTAAAATTCTCTCCTAACGCTATTATTATTGTTATTAGTAATCCAATGGACACCATGACTTACTTGGCATTGCAGTCTACTGGCTTACCTAAAAATAGAATTATTGGAATGGGTGGTACTTTAGATAGTGCTCGTTTCAAATATCAATTAAGCACTGCT
>CAITGN010000147.1:0-12850 GCA_903891965.1 uncultured Bacteroidota bacterium | reverse complement strand
GGATTAAAAAGAGATTATGTTGCTTGGGATAAAATGTCTTATAATATTAAGCTGGCCGCCATGGCCAGCGAGGATCAGGCATTTACAGATCATATGGGTTTTGATTGGGACGCCATTGAAAAAAGTTTGCGCCCTAAAAAGAAAAATAAAAAATCTAAGATACCCTTGGGTGGTGGAGCTAGTACCATTTCACAACAGGTAGCTAAAAATGTTTTTTTATGGCAGGGTGGCCGCTATGATAAATACATAAGAAAAATTCCAGAGGTTTATTTTACTTTTTTAATTGAACTTATTTGGGGTAAGCAAAGAATTTTAGAAGTGTACTTAAATGTAATTGAAACGGGGCCGGGTTGTTTTGGAGTAGAGGCTGCTGCGCAACATTATTTTAAGAAGTCTGCTAAAAATTTATCTAGGGCTGAAGCTGCTATGATGGTGGCGGGTTTTCCCAATCCGAAAAAATTCACTGCCCGACCCATGACAAGAAGGGTTTCTTGGCGCTATCCACAAATTCTAAGAGAGATGAATAATATTGAAACGGATGAGGATGTAGCAGCCCTATTAAAAAAATAAACTTAGTATAAAAAGCCAGGGCGATGGTCTTGAAATACTTTATACTTTTCTTTCGAAGTTTATTTGCCTAAATTTTTATCAATTAGTTTAATAGCATTTTGTGTTCTTTGTTCGCCCACACCATTTACAATGCCCCAAGGAGTATTTTGGTTGATTAAAATATCTTTATAAATAGCAAACAATTCTTTTCTTGGTTTTTCATCAGGGTATTCTCTCATTTCGTCTGGGGACCAGGGTAGGTCTATATCACATAAAAGATAGAGATCATATTTTCTTGTATGTATTTGATCTAAAATATAAGTGTGGCAGTTATTAAAAACATATTCACACCATACCTTCATAACATACATATCGGTGTCAATAATTATTTTATTTTTTGATTGCTCTATAAATAGCTGCTCTGCTTTTTCGATGGCCTGCTGCTCTAATGTTAATTGCCCCTTCGCAATTGTTAATAAATCTTCGAAATTATATTTTGTCCCATTTTCATGTAAGTATTGTCTAGCATATTCCTTACAATCTACCACTCCATAATGTTTTGCCAACTGCTCGCAAAGCGTTGACTTACCTGTAGATTCAGGGCCTAGTACTACAATTTTTTGCAGCTTTGTATTTGAACTATGTACTTCTTTAGACATTGTTTACGTTGGATGTTTTTTAAGCTTGATTAAGGTTTTTAGCAATATTTGCTTTTCTACTCCACTCTATCCATCCTGCTATAGCTAAAATTAATAATACTATAAACTGAACACTAGTAAATGCATAGCCCTTTATAAAATACAAGGGTATGGAGGCGATATTGGTAACCACCCACCAAAACCAACTCTCCACTTTTTTCTTTGCCATTAGCCACATAGCCGTATAGGCCGATGCGCTAGCAAGGGCGTCCGCCCAAGGAATAGCTTCTGGTGCAAAAGATTGTTTTAAATAGACTAAAGAAAAATAGATAAGTGCATAGACTCCAGCGAAAAATAAAAACTGTTGTATTCTTTCTTTAGTATTACTATTTGTTATTTGTAAAATGAATGCTTGATTACTTGTGTTTTTTCTGGTCCATAAATACCAGCCATACAAACTCATAATGGTATAATATAAGTTCACACTTGCTTCTCCTAATAAATGTCCTTTTAAACTTAAGTAAATATAAATAGTGGTATTTAATAGACCAGTTGGAAATACTAAAATATTTTCTTTTCTACTATACCACACAGAAACAATGCCAGAGATCACCGCGATGGCTTCTATCCAAGTAGTTTGGACTAATCCGTTATATATAGATGCTAAAACTTCTGACATTATTATAAAATTAAGTGTTCTTCATTTTTTCTAATTGCGCTTCTAACCTAAACATTTCATCTCTTAATTTCGCTGCTTCCATAAAATCTAAGGCCTTGGCAAATTTATCCATTTGCTTTTTGGTTTGCGTAATGGCTTTTTCTATTTGTGGTATGGTTTTAAATTCATCAGAGGCGTTTGCTACCATTTCAAGATCATCGCTGGTTTTAATATTTATATTATTTAAAGTAAAGCCTTTAATATCTAATACAGCGCTTTGGGCCATTACCTGTTCAATACTTTTTATAATAGTGGTAGGCGTAATATTATTTTCTGCATTATATTTTATTTGCTTGGCCCTTCTTCTGTCGGTTTCATCCATGGTGCGGCGCATGCTCTTGGTAATTTGATCGGCGTAAAATATAACGCGCCCGTTCACATTTCTAGCAGCCCTGCCCGCTGTTTGCGTCAGCGATTTTTCATTTCTTAAAAAGCCTTCCTTGTCTGCATCTAATACCACCACTAGTGAAACTTCGGGTAAGTCTAAACCCTCTCTTAATAAATTTACGCCTACAAGTACATCAATCACACCCAATCTTAATTCTCTTAAAATTTCTACTCGCTCTAGTGCATCAATATCACTGTGTATATATTTTGATTTAATTTGAATACGACTTAAATAGCGGTCCATTTCTTCGGCCATTTTTTTAGTAAGGGTGGTTACTAAAACGCGGTCTCCCTTTTCTACCTGCATAGCAATCTCTTCTAACAAATCATCTATTTGATTTTTAGTGGGCCTAACTTCTATCGGAGGATCCAGTAGCCCCGTGGGTCTTACGACTTGTTCAATAATTAAGCCTGCTGTTTTTTCTAGTTCATATTCTCCTGGTGTGGCGCTTACAAATATGGACCGACCTACCATATTTTCAAATTCATTAAAATTCAGCGGCCTATTATCAATAGCGCTTGGAAGTCTAAATCCATATTCCACTAAATTCATTTTTCTACTTCTATCTCCACCATACATTCCTGAAATTTGCGGAATGGTTACATGGCTTTCATCTACTACACATAAAAAATCCTTGGGGAAATAATCTAGTAAGCAAAAGGGCCTGGTGCCAGGGTTTCTTCTATCAAAAAATCGTGAATAGTTTTCAATACCCGTACAATAACCCAACTCTCTAATCATTTCAATATCATATTCAACGCGCTCTTTTATTCTTTGTGCTTCAATAGGCTTGCCTGTATTTTTAAAATACTCTACCTGCGCGCGCATTTCATCTTGAATTTCATAAATTATTTCTTGCACTAAATCCTTGGGGGCTAAATATAAATTTGCAGGAAAGATAGCAGCGTTTTCCATGGTCTCAATTCTTTTACCGCTTTCCACTTCTATACTTTCAATAGATTCTATTTCATCTCCGAAAAAGGTAATGCGATATCCATAGTCAACATAGGGTAGTCGAATGTCTACTGTGTCGCCGTTCACTCTAAAAGAGCCTCTATCAAATTCCGTGACCGTTCTATGATAAAGACTATTGACAAGTGCATGTAAAAAAGCCTGTCTCGGCAAAACCATGTCAGCAACAATTCTTATAATTCCCTTTTCATATTCAGTAGGATTACCCATACCATAAATACAACTCACACTTGCTACAATAATAATATCTCTGCGCCCACTTAATAATTGTGCAGTGGCTTGTAGTCTTAATTTGTCAAGCTCTTCATTAATGCTTAAATCTTTTTCGATGTAAACACCGGAAGTGGGTAAATAAGCTTCGGGTTGATAATAATCGTAGTAAGAAACAAAATAACCTACGGCATTATTAGGAAAAAATTGTTTAAACTCTCCGTAAAGTTGGGCCACCAATGTTTTATTATGTGTTAAAACAAGTGTTGGCCTTTGTACGTTTTGTATAAGGTTGGCAATGGTAAAAGTTTTACCACTTCCTGTTACGCCGAGAAGTGTATGATATCTTTCTCCCTCTAAAACCCCGTCGGTGAGTGCTTGTATGGCTGCAGGCTGATCGCCCGACGGGATATAGGAGGATTCTAATTGAAAAGGCATTTGCAAATTTACATGCTATAGCGCATCTAAAAACATAGAAAGTTTTTCAATGGCCTTAGCGGTTTCTGTTATTTGTTCTTTGGTTTCTGCCCAGTTCTTTTGTTCAATGGCCTCACGCACGCCTGGAACGGTTTTAACGCCATATCCAGTATAAAATCCTGGTGCGTAAATGGTATGCTTAAACCAAGGTCTGCGTGGAAGACCCGCATCTGATAATAATTTTTGTTCTGCTGTATAAATTTTTGAATTCAGTGCCGCTAGCTGTGTTGCATTTCCACTTGCTTTTATTTCTTCTACATGTGCAGCTGCTTTTTCTAATTTAGCTAGCGCATTTAAAATTGCAGAAAAATCTATATAAGGCACTTCGGCGCTAACCTTTGGTATTGTTAAAGCTTCTCTGGGATCGGCGGCATAAGCATATGCTTTTTTATTAACTAGTTCGTTTTCGATAAGGGTCTTCTCTCTTAATTGATCTACATTATTCATTAATTCAGAGATGTATCCTTTAATAGTAGAATGAAGCACTGTATAATCAAATGGTAAAACATCGGCATCTGCTAGTCTTAATGCGGCTCTTCCTGCTGTTTGTGCAAGGGTTACTCCATAAATAAAAGTAGGGTCCTTGAATCTCTTATACATATCATAAGAATCGTAAATAGAATGATATTCTCCTCCATCATCTTCACCACCAAATCCAATATTTAAAGAAGGTATTCCCAAGTGTTGTATAAAAGAAGAATAATCAGAGCCAGATCCCATTGCACCTAAAGGATAATTAGTGGATGCATACGCTTCTTTTTTTGCAGCCGTTCCACTTGCGCTAGTTGCTCTTGCTGCTTTTGATCTTTCAAAAACCGTTACACCTGTTTGTGGGTCAATAACCGTTTTACTAATTTCAGTAATTAAGGGAGAGAATGCATGTGAACCCTCGGCTCCTAAAAAGCCTCTTCCATTTCCATCTGAGTTTATATAAGCAACTGCCTTCGCTTGTAATTCTGCCGCATGGTCTTCTACCCATTCTGTAGAACCCATTAATCCCGGTTCTTCTGCATCCCAAGCGCAATACACCAAGGTTCTTTTGGGTCTCCATCCTTGTTTTAATAATCCACCAATTGCAATGGCTTCTTCTAATTCTGCGGCCATACCACTAATGGGGTCTGCAGCTCCGTTAACCCAACCATCGTGGTGATTACCTCTCACAATCCACTGATCGGGAAATTCAGATCCTTTAATAGTCGCAATTACATTAATGCCGGGTCTTAGTTTCCAATCAAAGGCTAATTTTAAATGCACCGTTGATTTACTTGGACCAATATGATAAGTGAAAGGAAGTCCGCCGCCCCATTCTCTTGGTGCAACAGGGTCTGCCATATCTTTTAATAAAGGAGCAGCGTCGCCATAACTAATAGGAAGTACCGGTATTTTTAATAAGTTCACCGCATCGTTATGGTCTACTCTTGGTGCATTAGCAGTAGAAGCAATATTCGGGGTGGTAGGGTCTCCAGGATAAATTACCATGTCCATGATAGAACCTCTTTGAACAGTTTGATCGTTTTTAAATGCGCCAATAGGGTATTCATCTCCTGCACCATAACCATCGTCTATAGGATCTGAATAAATTAAACAACCAATAGCTCCGTGCTCTTGTGCAACTTTTGGTTTAATGCCTCTCCAGCTGCGACCATATTTTGCAATTACTATTTTTCCTTTTACATCAATACCATATTTGGCTAGTGTTTCATAATCTTCTGGTAAACCATAGTTTACAAAAACTAAATTGGCTGTTACATCTCCATCGGCACTCCAACAATTATAAGTAGGTAACTGATCGGCTTGATTAGAAGTAGCATCTTCTTTAAGTGGGGTTTCCTTTAGTTTTGCTTTATAGTTAGTGGCACCCGACATTTCAAGTACGCGTGTAAGTGGCATAGGAAACATTAATTGATATACTTCTGTTTTGGTTTCCCATCCTGCTTCTTTAAATATTTTTACAATTTGATCAGATACAAATTTTCCTCCAACAGAACCCACATGGTGTGGAACAGAAGAAAGTAGTTTTATATTTTGTCCAACTCTAGCCGCGTTTAATTGTGCGTCAAAATCTTTTTCAATTTTATTTTGTTTATCGGCGGTTTTAAAACCAAGTATTGTATTTTGCGCAAAGGACTGGTTGCTTACAATAAACAATGAAATAAAACAAAGGCTGGTTGCTGTAATTGTTTTTTTAAAAAATATGTTTTTCATAGAAAATTATTAAGGCGTTATAAATTAAATATTTCTTTTTAAATAATGGGTATAGTCTGGAAGTTTATATTCATAAACCTCTTGCATAAAACGAGAGGTCATTAAAAAATCGGCGGTGGTTCTATCGCAAGCCATGGGTAGGTTCCAGGCAACGGCCAGTCTTAATAAGGCTTTCACATCACTATCGTGGGGTTGTGCTTCCATGGGATCAAAAAAGAAAAAGATAACATCAATATCTCCTGTAGCAATCATGGCCCCAATTTGTTGATCTCCTCCAAGGGGTCCGCTTAATAATTTTTTTACGGGCTGGTCTAGGGCCTCTTCTATTAACTTGCCTGTTGTGCCAGTTGCCACCAGTGTGTGTTTAGCTAAAGCCGCTTTGTTATATACCGCCCACTCTATTAAATCCTTTTTTTTATTATCGTGCGCAATAAGTGCAATTTTTTTTCTCTTTTCAAGCCTTCTCATATTGTTTGCCATAATAATAAATTTGAAAGATTAGCTAATGGACATGGTTTGATTTCTTAATAAAAACAACAAGCCCAAGGTACCAAAAATTATTGGTTGTGGTATGCTAATAAATTGTAAAAAGAATATTATTACTATTAGGTATATAGGGTATAAGAAAAACAAAACGCCAAACAAAACGGAATCAAAAAATACCGTTCCCTTTGTTTTTTTATCTACAAATGCATACACTAAATGATAAAAAGGCTTGTTAAAATAATAAAGCGCATTTTTTTTGATATGGGGCGTGTGGGCGGTAGGAAGAATTAATGTAGATAGTTTTGAAAAGACATGGTTATTAAAATCTACTCTATCTTTCGCTGTTATTATTGGCTTGTCTTGGGTGAATGTATCTAAACAAAGATTTACTCTTTTTCCTATACCTTTAAAATTATTATAAGAAATACCCGCCAGGTGAATTTGAGGAAAATGATTTTCCGCATGACAGCCTTGTAAAATTCTGGCGGTTCCTTTTTTAAATGGTTGAAGTTGGTTGGTATTTAAACAGGTTCCTTCAATAAATATTAAAACAGCTTCCTTGTTTTTTAATAGCCTTGCAGATTCTACAAAAGCATATTCATTAAGGTGTAGGAACTCTTTTCCCTCTCTTAACCTATACACGGGGATCATATTTAATAGCTTTAATAAAAAGCGGTGGTGTCTTTTAGTAAAGACATCGCCCCTTGCTAAAAAATGTATTCTTCTATTGTATCTAGAGCCAATAATAATAGCATCTAAAAAAGAGTTGGGGTGGTTGGCAATAATTAATAGGGGTCCGCTTGTGTTTAATAAATATTTATTCTTCGTATTTATTTCTGCGCAAAAAAGCCAGAGCGCAGCTCTAATAAAAAGTTTTAAAATAGTTATCACTCTTTTTTTTATAAATATAAAAAAACCGCACCATAATTGATGCGGTTTATACTAACTAACCCTAAAAAACCAAAATCATTATTTAGCGGCCTCTTCTGCTTTTAAAGCAATTTTGGCTCTAATTTTTGCTTCTATTTCGTTCGCCATTTCTGGATTATCGTGTAAAATGGTTTTTACTGAATCACGGCCCTGTCCTAGTTTGTTGCTATCATAGCTAAACCAGCTTCCGCTTTTTTGTATAATCTCTAATTCTACACCCATATCAATAATCTCTCCAATTTTACTTATTCCTTCTCCAAAAATAATTTCAAATTCTGCGGCTCTAAAAGGAGGGGCTACTTTATTTTTTACCACTTTTACTTTTACTCTATTTCCTATTGCTTCATCGCCATCTTTAATTTGTGCCATTCTTCTAATATCTAATCTAACAGAAGCATAAAACTTTAAAGCGTTTCCTCCTGTAGTTGTTTCTGGATTACCAAAAACAATACCAATTTTTTCTCTAAGCTGATTAATAAAAATGCAAATAGTATTTGTTTTATTAATGGTGGCTGTTAATTTTCTTAATGCTTGACTCATTAATCTTGCATGTAATCCCATTTTACTATCTCCCATTTCACCTTCTAACTCACTCTTTGGAACTAGCGCTGCCACTGAGTCTATCACTAGTACATCAATTGCTCCAGATAAAATTAAACGGTCTGCAATTTCTAAAGCTTGTTCACCATAGTCTGGTTGAGAGACTAATAAATTATCTACATCTACTCCTAATTTTTTTGCATAAGCACTATCAAATGCATGTTCAGCATCGATGATTGCACACATACCGCCTTTCTTTTGTGCTTCTGCAATAACATGTATTGCTACAGTTGTTTTACCAGAAGATTCAGGTCCATATATTTCTACAATTCTTCCTTTTGGTAAACCACCAATACCTAACGCAGTGTCTAAGCCAATAGATCCAGTTGAAATTACTTCTTGTGGTTCTTGACTTCTTTCGTTCATCATCATCACACTACCTTTTCCATAATCTTTGTCGATTTTATCAATGGTTAATTTTAAGGCTTTTAATTTTTCTACGTTTGGGTTACTCATGGTTAGTCGTTTTATGTTTTTCTTTAAATATTTATGTGAAGGTAGGGATAAATTGTTAATAAACTAAAATATTTAGTATTTTTTTACTAATTAGCTTAGTTTTTATATTTATACTGGCTTATTTTTTGTTTAATTTATTGATTATCAGTTAATTATTAATTTAGTAACAAATTTAGTATTTTTTAGTATTTCTTTTTAAAGTATTTATTTTGAATAAAATAGGGGTATAAATAGGCATATTTAGATTGATTTTATTGGAATGTTATTAGCTTTTCTTGCACTTGATAAAAGTAGTTTATTTTAAATGATCCTATAAAAAACGATATGTGCATTTCTATTGTAGTATTAAGTATTAATACATTTATATAAATAAACTAATACTATTAGGCCTGTGTATATCTTAATATCTTAGTTATACACTATTTATTATTTCTAAATATAATAATGAATAAATACATAGAAATACAATACTAGTAAGGATTACAAGGCTTATTGGTAAATAATTATATTAATTATCTTATCTATTTTTTAATTAACCCACAGTTTACCCACTGTTAATTAACGGGTATAAATAGCCGGTTATTAGAGTAGAAATATTGACTGATTAGAAAATGAAGAAAGTTATTCTTTTTTTATGCAGGTTTATTCACCCCAAAAGCCTAGATATCCCCGAAATATTTAATTATACACGGAGCCAATGTTAGTTTTTTATACCCCCTTCTGCTTAAATAAGCCCAAAAACTAAGCCCAGACCTCATTTTACTTGATAGAAAACATTATTTTTGCCCTCCTATAATTATATATATATGTCAATCATTCAGAACATTAGAGAAAGAGGTGCTTGGATCATCTTTGGTATTATTGCAATTGCCCTTATTGCCTTTATCCTGCAAGATGGAATAGGTAGAAAAAGAGGCGCTAGCGATATTACAACCCTTGGTAAAGTAAACGGCCAGGCTATTAATAAAATAGAGTTTGAGGAAAAACTAGAATTGCAATTGCAAAACTATGCATCACAAGGTGTAAAAAGAGAGCAATTGATTGGTTATTTATGGAATCAAGAAGTAGACCGTCTTTTATTAAAAGATGAAGAAAATAAATTAGGCTTATCGGTAGGTACTAAAGAATTATCTGATGTGTTATTTGGAAACGAGTCTCCATTTAAACAAGAATTTACCGATCAAACAACCGGAGAGTTTAAAATAAACGAAGCAAAGCAAGCCGTAGCTCAAATTAAAAAGAGCAAAAACGTAGAACAAATTAAACAAATTGAAAAAGTATATATAGAGCCTTCCGTTGAAAATAGATTAAGAAATAAATACCAGGTGCTTGTTGTAAAAGGAGTACAGGTTCCAAAATGGTTGGCAGAAAAACAATACGCAGAAGCAAACTCAATTGCTAGCATTTCTTTCGTGGGTATTCCTTATTCAACCATCATTGATACTGACATAAAAGTAAGTGATGAGGAAGTTGCTTCTTATTTAAAAGAAAACGCAGCCGCTTACCAAGTAGAAGAAGCTAGCCGCAATATTTCTTTTGTAGGTTTTAGCGCCGCCCCTTCTGCCGCCGATTCTATCGCAGCAAGAAATGATATTGAGTCTTATAAACAAGATTTTAAAAATAGCACAGAGACAGCAAAGTTTTTAAATAAAGTCGGAACCGAGATTCCTTATTATGATAGCTACATTAGCAAGAAGTCTTTACAAATTCCACAAAAAGATTCAGTACTAAACGAAGGTGTGGGTGGTGTATATGGTCCTTATGTAGATGGAAGAAACTTTACAATTGCAAAGGTTTTGGGCGTAAAACAGTGGCCCGATAGTGCAAGTGTTAGACATATTTTAATTGCAACAGTGAATCCACAAAATGGCCAACAAGTGAGGGATGATAGTGTTGCTAAGAAATTGGCGGATAGTATTAGCTTAGCTATTAGAGGAGGCGCTTCTTTTGAAGAGATGGTTGCGAAATATTCTGATGATGCTGGAAGTAAAACTACTGGCGGAAAATATGAAATGTTCCCTCAGGCAAAGATGGTTCCTGCGTTCAATGATTTTTCTTTCGATAATGTGGTCGGTGCTAAGGCTGTTGTTAAAACAGATTTTGGTTATCACTATATGGAAGTATTAAAACAAACAACCAGAGGACCTGCGTATAAAATTGCTTATTTATCTAAAATGGTAATGCCTAGCAACGAAACTATTAATGCAGCCTCAACTGCTGCAGCGCAATTTGCATCTAGTAGCAAGGATGTTAAATCTTTTAATGCTTCTGCGGTGAAATTAGCAAAACAAGCAATCCCTGCTGCTGGTATTAAAGCAAATGATTTCGACATTCAAGGAATTGGTACTGCAAGAAATATTGTAAGATGGGTATATGAAAACGATGTTAATGATGTTTCAGAACCATTTGAATTAGGAGACAATTATGTGGTTGCTGTAATTACTTCAGAAGAAAAACAAGGCTTAGCAAGCGTTACTGCTGCAAGACCACAAGTAGAAGGTATGATTAGAGACAAAAAGAAAGCAGAAAAAATTAAAGCTACTATAAAAGGTAAAACACTTGAAGCCATTGCAGCTGATGCAAAAGCTATTGTTCAAAGAGCAGACAGTATTGGTTTTAGCTTTTCAATGATTACCGGACTTGGCAACGAACCTAAATTAGTGGGTGCTGCTTTCAATAAAGCCTTAATTAATAAAGTAAGCGAACCCATTGCTGCCAATTCGGGAGTTTACGCTGTTAGCGTAAATGGTATTGCTGCAAAACAAGCAGACCAAGATCCTAGCTTCTTTAAAGACGAATTATTAGAAAGAACAAGAGGTATGATGTTTAGATCGGCTAGCTCTTTTAAAAAGGTAGCGAAGATCGAAGACAACAGGTTCAAGCTTTACTAGTATTAAATAATTTCTATGGCCGAATTGTTTAACAATAAGGTGGCGGAAAGTGGAATACTATCCATTGATCTTGCGAGTTTACTTCCAAGCAACGAAATTATTGTGTTTGATATAAAGCCCTATTTATATATGGAGCTTATATTAAAAGAAAAAGAATTTCGCGCAGCACTTTTAACAACCGACTGGACTATTTATCAAGATAAGATAGTGGGCATTATTTGTTCAGCAGATGCTATTATTCCAATGTGGGCGAATATGTTAATTGTATCTGCCCTAAACCCTTTTGCTAAAGCAGTTTATTTTGGAGATGAAAACAAGGTAAGAGAACAATTAGTTCTTGAAAATATAGGCAGCCTTAATATTAATGAATACAATGACCAGAGAGTTGTTATTAAGGGCTGCGGAGATATACCTATTGGAGAGTCGGCCTATATTGCCATTACACAAAAACTAAGACCGGTGGTAAAAAGCATTATGTACGGAGAGCCTTGCAGCACTGTGCCGGTGTATAAAAAGAAGTAAGCAAAATAAACAAAGAAGGTAAGCAGAACTAGGTAAATTTTAATGCGCCTCTAACCAATTTTTTCCAACCCCCACTTCCGCTTCAACAGGTACGCCATTAGGAAGCACCATCGCCTCTTTCATACATTTCAATATAAGTTCTTTTAGGGCCGGCAATTCTTTTTCTACCGCATCGAAGACTAGTTCATCATGTACCTGTAAAATCATCTTAGACTCCCATTTGGTTTTTTTCATCTCTCCATGAATTTTAATCATGGCTAGTTTAATCATATCTGCAGCAGAGCCTTGAATAGGAGAGTTGATGGCATTTCTTTCTGCAAAACCACGCACCGTAAAATTGCTACTATTAATATCTCTTAACCAACGCCTTCTTCCCATAAGCGTTTCCACAAAGCCCAATTCTTTGGCATTGTTAATTTGCCCATCCATATATAACTGAATACCAGGAAACTCTTTTTTATAGTTGTCTATAATTTCTTTCGCCTCTGTTCTTGAAATATTTAAATTTTCTGCTAAACCAAAAGCACCTTGTCCATAAATAATTCCAAAGTTTACACTCTTGGCTTTATAACGCATTTCTTTAGTTACATCGGCTTCATTAATACCATATACTTTAGCAGCGGTGGCCGTATGAATATCCTTGCCTAGTTTAAAAGCCTCACACATATTCGGGTCACCACTAATTGCCGCAACAATTCTTAATTCTATTTGAGAATAATCGGCGCTTACTAGTACACGACCCTTCTCACGAGGAATAAAGGCCTTTCTAATTTCTCTACCACGCTCGGTTCTAATAGGTATGTTTTGT
>CAITGN010000146.1:0-1946 GCA_903891965.1 uncultured Bacteroidota bacterium | reverse complement strand
CTCAAGCAACTATTAAAACGATTCGTATTGCAGGTAATGAAAAAACAAAAGATTTTGTGATTCGTCGTGAAATTAGAACCCTACCTGGAGATAAATTCAGCCGCTCTTTATTAATTAGATCACAACGTGAGATTGCACAGTTAAACTTTTTTGATCAAGAGAAAATTAAAATTGATCCTTTACCGAATCCAGATGATGGTACGGTGGATATTAATTATGGTGTAGAAGAAAAATCGAGTGATCAATTAGAGTTGAGTGCAGGTTGGGGTGGATATATTGGACTTACCGGAACCTTAGGGGTGACTTTTAATAATTTTAGTTCAAAGAATTTATTTAAAAAAGAAGCATGGGATCCACTTCCTATGGGAGATGGTCAAAAACTAAGTGTAAGGGTTCAAAGTAATGGTAAGGCCTTTAGATCTACCAATCTTTCTTTCACTGAACCTTGGTTTGGCGGTATTAAAAGAAATACACTTACTGTAAGTGTCTACAATACAAAGTACGGACAAACGTATAATTTATTGACAGGTATGTATGATCCCAATGCAGCCGATTCAAGATATATTTCTACTACAGGTGCTACGCTTTCTTTTGGAAGACAATTAGCTTGGCCAGATGATTATTTTTCTTTGAACATGGGATTAAACTATACAAGATATACTTTGAAAGATTATGCTATTGATCCTTATAATCTTCCCAACTTCAATAATGGAATTGTAAACAATGTCAACTTTAGAATTGCTTTACAAAGAACTTCGGTGGATCAACCTTTGTTCCCAAGAACAGGATCTACTTTTTTAATGAGCGCGCAATTAACACCGCCTTATTCTTTGTTTGATCCTAATTTTGCAACAAAATCAAACCCTTATGAATTATTAGAATACCATAAGTGGAGATTCAATGGAGAATGGTATGTGCCATTGGGTAAGCCAGCAGGTGCCGATCATAACAAACAATTCGTTTTAAAATTTGCAGCTAAATATGGTTTCTTAGGTTCTTATAATAGCGACATAGCAGTTTCCCCTTTTGAACGTTTTCAAGTAGGAGATGCTGGATTAAGTAATCAATTTGCATTATTAGGATACGATATCATTGCACAAAGAGGTTATCCAGTGTATGAGAGTTCGAATCCGAAAGTCAATCCCGATCAACAATCTTCAAGACAAAAGTTTACCATCTTTAATAAGTATTCGGTGGAAGTTCGTTACCCTTTAAGTTTAGCAGCAAGTAGTACTATCTATGCCTTAGGATTTTTTGAAGCGGCCAATGGTTGGTATAGCATGAAAGAGTACAATCCATTTAACTTAAGACGTTCAGTAGGTATTGGAATGCGCTTCTATTTACCTATGTTTGGTTTATTAGGTTTTGATTATGGACTGGGTATAGATAGATTGAATGGAACAACAGCCTTAAAAGACGCAGGAAGGTTTACCTTTATGTTAGGGTTTGAACCTGAATAATAGTGATTATAATTTTCATTTCATAAATTCTTGAATTATGCAATTTAAAAAACAGTTTTTGGTCCTTTTTATTGGACTTGCCCTTTTTTCTACAAGTCAGGCACAAACAAAATATGCAGTAATTAATACGAAGTATATTTTGGATAAGATTCCTGAATATAAGGATGCAGATAAAAAATTAAAAGTTTTAGGAGATGGATGGCAACAAGAAATTGATGCTAAGCAAATGGTCTTGGATAAAATGTATAAAAACTATGAGGCTGAGCAATTTATGTTGTCTGAAGACCTAAGAAAAAAGAGAGAAGATGAGCTTTTTGTAAAAGAAAAAGAATTGAGAGATTTGCAAAAAAAGCGTTTTGGATATGAGGGTGATTTGTTTAAGGAAAGGCAAAAACTGGTTAAACCCATTCAGGATAAGGTATATAATGCAGTTCAAAAAATGGCCGCAGCAAGGGCTTATGACTTCATTTTGGATAAAAGTGAAGG
>CAITGN010000145.1:0-2061 GCA_903891965.1 uncultured Bacteroidota bacterium | reverse complement strand
ATCATGTATAAGTCAATCCCTTGCCCAGTAATGGTTTCATTGAAGTAAGGGCCTGCTGCTTTAAATAATTTTTCTCTGTACATGGGAAACATAATCTCTACCCAATCTTCTTTTTTTGTTTGATACCCTGCCTTGTGTGTGAACTGACGATGATCAAAAAAACTATCGTGTGAGATGCTTGGTTGAAACACATCTAAATGATTTATTTGACCTATAAATATTAATTTATTTAGGTCGGAATAAGAAGTGTAAATATCGTCGTCTATCACACCTATATATTCATAGCGCTCTTCATTGTTGGGATATAAGTACTTATATACCTCATAAAATACCTGGCCCTTGTTCTCGGTTCTGGTAGATAGATAGAATTCCGGGTTCAAATGGGCCACTAGCTCCTTGGGCGCCTTGGCGCTATGATCGAAAATTAATAAGTCGAAATTTCTGTCTACATCCTGCAGTACATATTCCAAAGGCTTTGATACCCCGTCCCAGGTAATTACAATTAGTGATTTAGCTGCTTTCATTCGCTCAAAACTATTGAAAATCAGACAAAATACCCCTAAAATACCCGAAAAAACCGGGGCTTTAGCCTATTTTTAACCCTACTTAGGTAAATTTGAGCCATTCATGCATCCAAAACATAACATATTAGGTATTCAGGTTAGCTCTATATCCATGTCTAATTTGTTAAATGGTTTTGCCAGCCTCATTGGTTCAAATACCAAGGCCAGCGTTTGCATTACCCCCGTGAATTCCATTTTAGCCGCTAGAAAAAATGCCCAAGTATTGGCTATTTACAATAATGCCACTTACACCCTTTGTGATGGGGTGCCTGTTTTATGGGCCTCCCGCTTTTTAGGAACTCCCATTGAGCAGCGCATTACGGGACTAGACCTACTGCCTGCTTTATTAGCATTCTGCGCTAGCCATAATTTTAGTTTGTTTTTTTTAGGGGCTTCCCCTGGAGTGGGCGATGCCTTAAAAGCAAAAGCGGAACAACTTCATCCATCCATAAATATTAAAGGAGTTTACTGCCCACCCTTTGCTGCTAAATTTGAAAAAGCAGAAAATGATAAAATGATTGCAGCTATTAATACAGTGCAGCCCGATATTGTTTTAGTAAGCTTAACTGCACCCAAACAAGATATTTGGATTAGTGAAAATTTAGAAATGCTAAACACCAAAATTGCCATTGGCATTGGTGGTGCTTTTGAAGTAACTGCTGGTTTAATTAATAGAGCACCCCTATGGATGCAAAAAGCAGGACTTGAATGGTTCTACCGTTTTATGCAAGAACCCAAGCGTATGTTTAAAAGATATTTTATTGAAGCGCCTATTTTTATTCCTTTAGTTATTTTACAAAAAATTAGAGGTAGTAAATAAATTTATTCTTGTTTAAGATTTACTTAAGCTTTATACTTTTTTCTACTCTTTAGTTTTTTAGTCTGATCTACTTTAAATTTTATAGTATTAAACTATTTGCTTAGTCTATAAATAGTAAGCGCTGCTCTTTTTATTAAATAAGGTAGTTCTTTTAAATTTATAGTTTCTCCTGGTGCATGTGCTCCTCTTCCTGAAGAGCCTAAGCCATCAATACAATCTACATAAGCAGCTATATAAGAAATATCTCCTGCACCGCGAGAACCTGGATCGCCAGCTGTGGTAGGACCTACGCCCATAGCTTGAGTCACTCCACTTATTACTTCTAATACTTTATTGTTGCCATCTGTTGGCGCCATACTAGGTATGCCATCTTGAAATTCTATAGTGGCCTTGGTGCCTGCTAAACTATTATCAACAATAGCTTGCATTTTTTTTCTTGCATTAATTTTTTGTTCCTCCGTTAAAAAGCGAAGGTCTCCGGTTACAGTTACTGCAGGGGAAATAATATTTGTTTTACCAATAGCAGTTCCTGTTGCCTTGGTTTCATCGTAGTTCATTTCAGAACCTCCAATAAATACACCAGGGTTAAAGGTTAAATATTTTTCTGTACTTAACTGTACTCTAAATTCATTCACAATTCTGGCTGCTTCATAAATAGCACCATAACCTGCACCTGCT
>CAITGN010000144.1:0-5215 GCA_903891965.1 uncultured Bacteroidota bacterium | reverse complement strand
TCCATGGGGTAAAAAAATTACTGTTTATGCCATTAAAAGTACTGATATTAAATCGCTTACAAAAAATAATCCATCCAAAACAGGGTATAAATAGCAGAAAAAAAGGGTATAAATAAATGTATTAAATACTAAATTATTTAGTTAATATTGCTAATAAATTTAGTTTTATGTCATTTATAGATAGAGAGCCAGCAGAAGGAATTGCCACCCAACAGATTAATAAGAACTACCAATCTAGTCAGATTATACAGGCCAATGCCACCGGTTTTGGAGCAGCCTCCGACGATTTTATGGAAAGAGGTATTGACCTGAACGAGCAACTTATTCGCAATAAGCCCGCAACTTTTTTCTTTCGCGTGAACAGTGATGCCATGTTAGGTGCCGGCATTCACATAGGCGATATTTTAATTGTAGATAGAAGCCTACCCGCGAGCTCAGGTAAAGTAGTGGTAGCTGTTTTGAATGGAGAATTTTTAGTACGCCGATTACAAATACAAGAACATAGCATTAGCCTGGTTCCTGAAAATAAAAGATATGGTATTATTCAAGTAGCTCAACTAGAACAGTATAGCACTTGGGGCATTGTGAGTTTTGTGATACATAGTTTGTAAAATGGTTCATCTTGAAAATAATTTTTTGTGCAAGCCATTGTAGATTGTAATAGTTTTTATTGTTCTTGTGAGAGGCTTTTTCAACCACAACTTAAACAATCCCCTATTGTGGTCTTAAGTAATAACGATGGTTGTATTGTATCGCGCTCCGATGAAGCGAAGCAGTTAGGCATTTCTATGGCCGTTCCTTATTTTCAAGCAAAAGAACTCATCGAAAAAAATAAAGTACACGCTTTTTCTTCTAATTATCATTTATACGGAGACCTTAGTTGGCGCGTCATGGAAACCATGCGACAGCTACTGCCACCGGGCTGTGTAGAAGTGTATTCGGTAGACGAAGCCTTCTTAGACCTAGCACATATTCCACCCGAAGGCTTAGAAGATTTCTGTATCAACATTAAAAACACCATTGAAAATTGGACAGGCATTTCAGTGTCTATTGGCGTAGGGCCCAATAAAGTATTAAGTAAAGTCGCGAACCGACTGGCTAAAAAAAATAAAATAAAAACAGGTTGTATTGTTATTTTAAATACTACTCAAAAAATACAAAAAGCTTTACAAGAAACACCAGTGGAAGATATTTGGGGCATTGGTTTTAGTTATAGCGAAAAATTAAAAATATATGGTGTGCACACGGCCTTTGCACTTAGTATCAAAGACCTTAGTTGGGGCAAACGTTTTTTAGGCGGCATTACAGGTATTAAATTAATAAGAGAATTAAAAGGTCATAAAACGCATGGCATGCAAGCGCCTCGCAACGAAAAAAAAATGATTGCCACTACTCGTATGTTTGGAAGAGAAGTAAGCGATTGGCAAGAAATAGAAGAAGCCCTCGCTACCTATGCCACACGCGCTGCTGAAAAATTAAGAAGACAGCATAGTGCGGCCTGCGGGGTAAGTGTTTTTTTACTCAAAAAAGCACCTGTTAATGTAGACAAGTCTTACTACCACAGGGGCAGGCAAGTAAGCGGCTTCACCCTACTTGACAACCCCAGCCAACTTAGCCCCGATATTATTAAAGCGGTCGTCACCCTAGGCAAAAGCTTATTTGAGCAGGGGGAGATTTATAAAAAAGCAGGTGTGATCTTAAGCGACTTTGTCCCCGATAACAGCCTTCAAACCAATTTATTTGTTGCCCCCAACGACACCAGACGCAAGAAACTTATGAATGTTATAGACAATATGAATGCCGCCTACCGCAACGATATAGTGAAGTTTGGCACTAGTGGTACTCAGAAAAACTGGAAAATGCGTAGCGAAAGGCGCAGTAAACGCTATACCACCCGCTGGGAGGAGCTATGCCTAGTACGGTAAAAAGCTGGTGGAAAACCCTTGGATAAAAATTCGTAGAAATGATTTCGCTGATGTATTTTTGCCCAATTTAATACCTATGAGCAAGACGCTACATTCTAACGAATCCATCTCCACCAAAAAGAAGAAAATTATTGTTTTAGGCAGTGGCCCCAATAGAATTGGACAAGGTATTGAATTTGATTATTGTTGCGTACATGGATTACTAGCCGTTAAAGAATCAGGATACGAAGCCATCATGGTCAACTGTAACCCAGAAACAGTTTCTACCGATTTTGATATGGCAGATAAATTATATTTCGAACCTGTTTTCTGGGAACATCTTTGGGAAATTATTGAACTAGAAAAACCTGAAGGGGTTATTGTACAATTAGGAGGCCAAACCGCTTTAAAATTAGCAAAGCGTTTAAGCGAAAGAGGCATTAAAATAATTGGTACTTCTTTTGACAGCTTAGACATTGCAGAAGACAGAGGTCGTTTCAGTGATTTACTGAAAGAATTAGAAATTCCATATCCCGATTACGGCACAGCCTATACAGCAGAAGAAGCCATTGAAGTAGCGAATAAAGTAGGTTACCCAGTACTGGTAAGGCCAAGCTATGTGATTGGT
Source organism: uncultured Bacteroidota bacterium (assembly GCA_903891965.1). Classification (GTDB taxonomy): domain Bacteria; phylum Bacteroidota; class Bacteroidia; order Chitinophagales; family Chitinophagaceae; genus Sediminibacterium. The sequence continues at coordinate 2,683 of CAITGN010000144.1, read as the reverse complement.
GGACAAAGAATGCGTATTGTGATTAACGATGCAGAAGTAGAAAAAGCAGTGGTAAGTATCTTAAAACATATTCCTAGCAATAAAATATTAATCGATCATTTCTTAGATCGTTGCCAAGAAGCAGAAGTAGATGCCATTTTTGATGGTGAAACTTTTCATGTGATGGGTGTGATGGAACATATTGAACCAGCAGGTATCCATAGTGGTGATAGCAATGCTGTATTACCCGCATTTAATTTAACACCACTTATTGTGGCTACCATGGAATTTTATAGCGAAAAAATTGCACGTGCTTTAAATATTAGAGGACTTATCAATATTCAATTTGCCATAAAGGACGATAAAGTATATGTGATTGAAGCCAACCCAAGAGCCTCTAGAACCACTCCTTTTATTGCCAAAGCCTACCAGATACCTTATTTAAACATTGCCACTAAAGTAATGTTAGGTGCTAATAAATTAACTGAATTCACTATGGAGAAAAAACTAGACGGTTTCGCTATCAAAGAGCCCGTATTTAGTTTTGAAAAATTCCCTGGCGTGAATAAAGAATTAGGCCCTGAAATGAAAAGTACCGGAGAAGCCATTAGATTTATCAAAGACTTACGCGATCCTTACTTTAGAAATTTATACAAAGAGCGTTCAATGAACCTTAGCCGATAAGTTCTAATCAAGTTATCTTTAGAAGTAAAACTTATAGAAAAAATACCTAATCATCTTCTCACTGCTCGCAAGCTCGAAAGTTCGGCAATGATTAGTATTATTTTCTATATGTTTTATCTACAACCAATTTTATAGCAGCATAAAAAAGCCCTTAGCAAAAACTAAGGGCTTTTTATAATTAAGCTTTATTTGGTATAAACCCTGACTGTTGTTTACTGCCACTAGTACTAATAATTACATAAACAGCTAGAATTGTAATAATTATTAGGAATCCGTACAAAAACATTTTCTTAAAATTAAGTTTAAGATTCCATTGATAATAGTGGTTCATTAATTTCAATATGTAGAAAAAAATTGAAAACAAAACAGTATAACTAATTATTAAGCTAAGTATTTCTTGCATTCCCAATGTCATAAAATTTATTTTAAGGTGTGGTAATATCTGTTATTCTTACTAGCCATTGTGAATTATAATCTGTATTTACAACTACTTGATAAGTTTCTCTACTCACCCAGCCTAGAACAGTTCCTCCTGTTGATATTCCGAAGGTTGCTGTACCAGAAATTGTAAAAGTAGATGTATGATTAGCTAAATTATAAGAAATTGGTGACAAATAACTTTGATTCCAAGTAAATAAAGTAATTCCTGAAAAAATTATTGCTGGACTGCCTACGACCCTTCCATAGGTATCTGTATTAAATAATAAACTCATGCTTGACAATATAGAAGAATTTCCATTATTATTTTGAGTAATAGAATTGTAATTTGTAAACCAATGAAATCCGTCTGGTATAACACGAGGCCCAGAGCCATCTTCAGCATCTTCATAAGTTTCAAATGATTTAATTGTACTTTTCGATTCGACTATTTTCTGAGTATTTCCTGCTGTATCTTTTTGAAATTTAAATTCCTTCAATTCAATTTTTTTATTTCGGCCAGCTTTAATGTTTTGATAAACTTTTGAAAATTCATCAAGCGTTAGGGTTTTGCTTGACTGCTTATTGATTCCTTGAATTGAATTCGAAATAATATTTGAAGACGCTGGAATTGCCTTTAGAATAAGGCCTTCATTGCCTACTATTTTTTTTAATTGGCTGATATTGACTTCATCCTGATCTGCATTGGCTACTTGTTTCGCACAACTTGTAAGAAAGAAAAAAATGAGAAAATTGATAAATAAAAGGAGATTGTTCTTTTTCATAAAAAAATTTAAAAGATGATAGATTTGAATTTTACTAATAAAAACAAACCTAATTTTTTTATGAAATGGGAATTAGCGTATTTATACGCTGTATAATTCAAAAAATTCTCCAGTATAAAAAAGCCCCTCGAAAAATCGAAGGGCTTTTTTATGCAGCTACAATATTGATTATAAATAAAACAATTAGAAAATAATACTAAGTATCGACGAACTTTCGAGCTTGCGAGCAGTGAGACGATGCTTAGGTATTTTTTCTATAAAGTTTTATTTGAAAAAATTAATATTTTTTCTACCCTTAAAAACTACGGATTTACACCATACTGGTCTACTAAATAAATAACCGCTGCTATATTCGCAGCGCCTAAAAGTAATTCACGCTTATTTACATTTTCAAATACATCTGTTTTAGCATGATGTAAATCAAAATATCTTTGACTATCTGGCACTAATCCCGATAAAACTATATCCTTCACTACAGATTTCAATGGGCCAATATCGGCGCCACCGCCACCAGCAGTTATTTCAGTACCATATGGTTTTAATAAACTAGACCAAGTTTGAAATTTCTTAAACTGCTCCGGGCTGCAACTAATACCAATAGATCTTGGTGTGAAACCACCTTCATCACTTTCTAAAGCGAAAATATGTTTCTCATTATTCAACTTTGCTAGTTCTGCATATTTATTGCCACCGCGCATTCCATTCTCTTCATTGGCAAATAAGACAAAACGAATGGTTCGCTTTGGAACATAATTACTTGCTTTCATGGCACGCAATACTTCCATTGTTTGAACAATACCAGCACCATCGTCATGTGC
>CAITGN010000143.1:0-3464 GCA_903891965.1 uncultured Bacteroidota bacterium | reverse complement strand
TATTCACATTTATAGCCTGTGAACCACCTATGGCTCCATATATTTTTGTGTAATCAATCTCTGTGCTTGCAATTTCCACTTTAAAGGCTAAATCTGTTTCAGGCACCACCACAACCGGAGGTGGTGTTGGCGTAGGAGAGTCTCCTCCTTTGCTACATGCCATAAACATGAAAGGAATGGCTACTAGTAAAATTTTATAATTTTTCATATGCAAACAAATTTTAATCAATCTTATTAAGAATAAAGGTAATATTTTACTAAATTAGTACAAAATGAATTCATGGTGAATTTAAATTGGTTTACTTAGCTTTATAACTCACTTATCCATATAACATGCTTACAATTAATATCCTTCATTTTACCCTGGATAACCCAATCTTAGAAATTATTCTACGCACCTTGGCAGTATATATATTCATGATTCTTGCCATTCGCCTATTTGGGAAAAAAGAATTGGCTCAGTTATCAGTTATTGACTTGGTATTCATACTCTTAATTAGCAATTCGGTTCAAAATGCAATGGTAGGGCCAGACAGTACCCTCAGCGGAGGTTTAATAGCTGCTTGCTCCCTATTTCTAGCCAACTATACCCTTAAGCGCCTTTTTTATAGAAGTAAATTCTTTAGTAAAATGGTACAAGGAGAATCGCTACTCTTAATATATGAGGGGGTGGCCAATTTGGAAAATTGCGAAAAAGCGGAAATTACCATGGAGGAATTAGAAGCTGCCGTTAGAGAACATGGGGCTAGAGATATTCAAAAAGTAGACCTAGCCATTCTAGAAGTAGATGGCAATATAAGTGTGATAAGTAGCGAATTTCAATCTAGGTCCAAAGTGGCACACCCTAGAAAGCATAAGTTTAAGGGACGTCTGAACCAAAACTAGATACTTTTGCCATTCATGTAATTATCTTACCCACATTCTTTCATAACGCTCAATTTATCAGAGATTTAGGGATAACTTGTAAAGGAAATTCAAAACTGGAATTTCTATAAGTTTTATCAAGATGTTTAAGAAGTTTTTATTTATTATCGTTTTCATTGCATCACTCAGTCCTTTGAATGCAGTACAAGCACAACTTTTAGCAAAAGACAGTCTTATCTATACTGAGGCGGTTAAAAATGTAGTAGCCTCCTACCATAAAAACATTGGTGACCAAACAGGCAAATACAATGGAAGTCAAAATGCAGGTTATACCGTTTCTTTTTATGAAGGGCACCCCTATTTTTTTAAACATGAATTAAGCAAGGGCAGCATCACTTACGATAATGTCGTTTTCGATAATGTTGCGTTATTATACGATGAAGCCAAGGACTGGGTTATTTTACAAGACAGTACACACCGTATTCAATTAGTAAGTCAGAGACTGCAAGGCTTTACCCTATTTGACCAGCCCTTTATACGTTTAGAAAAAAATGCCAATACGCCCATTGTATCCACTGGCTTTTATCAAGTATTGTATGATGGAAAAATTAAACTGTATAAGAAAGAAGTTAAAATAATAACAGAGAAATTTACCAACACCCCTGAATTAAAGGTTTTATTTGAAAAGATTAATTACTACTATATCAAAAAAGCAGATCGTTTTTACCCTATTGAAAAAAAGAAAGATTTCTTAAAAATTTTAAATGACAAGGGCAAAGATTTAAATGATTTTATAAGTGACTCAAAATTAAATTTTAGAAAAGATAAAGACAATACCCTAACTAAGCTTCTTACTTACTACGATCAATTAACCTCCCCTGAAATTAAATAATAGATTGCCTACCTTTTTAAAATATATTACTGTTATTATGGCCTTAGCTTTTGCCAGCACTAGCTATGCGCAGTCTGATACCAGCAGTAAAATAAGCCTAGAGGTAAATAACGCAAGCCTATACAGTGTAGTTGAAAAAATAGAATCACAAACTTATTTTCATTTTTATTACGATAGCATTAGCCTAGGTAATTTTACCATTAGCTATACAACTGCTTCTAAAAAAATATCCACTGCCCTAGCAGAAATATTTACGCCCTTGGGCATTCAATTTTATTTCGACAATCAAAACAATATTTTTTTAACAAAGTCGAAACTACTGAGCTTAGCCATCAATAATTATTTTTTTACTGGCATAAAGCAACCTTCTTTAAACACCAGCAAAGACCTTGCTTTTGACACAGAAGAAATTGGCCCAATTCAAGAAGCCTTAGTAGATAAAAAAATATACGAAGTGGGTGATAAAGCGCTGAGCGGCACTCAAAATATTATTGCACTAGCAGGCTACATTAAAGACAATAAAACAGGTGAGCCAGTGGGAGGCGCTTCTGTATATATTGACAAACCAAGAATTGGTGCAACTACCGACCAATATGGGTTTTACAGTATTTCTCTTCCCAAGGGACGTCATATTCTAAATGTTCAAAGTATTGGCATGCGCGATGTAAAAAGACAAATTGTTTTATATAGCGATGGCAATATGGATATGGACTTACAAGGTAGTATCATGTCACTTAAAAGAGTGGTTATCTCTTCTCAAAAAATGAGCAATGTAAGAGGTACACAAATGGGTGTTCAAAAACTAGATATTAAAACAGTGAAGCAAGTGCCGGTTGTTTTTGGAGAAGCCGATATATTAAGAGTAGTCACTACCCTTCCTGGCGTTAAAACGGTGGGCGAAGCAAGTACTGGTTTAAATGTAAGAGGTGGTTCTTCCGATCAAAATTTAATTTTATTCAACGACGCCACTATTTATAATCCTGCGCATTTCTTTGGTATGTTCTCCGCATTCAACCCTGAATTAATAAACTCTGTTGAACTCTATAAAGCAAGTATTCCTGCTAATTACGGCGGTAGACTCTCTTCAGTATTAGATATTACTAGCAGAGAAGGTAATAAAAAGGAATTTACAGGATCGGCGGGTATTGGTTTATTAACCAGCAGAGTGAATATTGAAGGCCCTTTAGTAAAAGATAAATCGTCCTTTATATTAGGTGGAAGAACTACCTATTCTAATTGGTTGTTTAATTATTTACCTGAAGATTACAAAAATAGCAGAGCCGATTTTTACGACCTTAACCTAATTGTGAATCATCAAATAGATAAGAAAAATACACTTTATTTCACTGGTTATATTAGCAATGATAAGTTCAATTTAAATAGCGACACCGCTTATGGCTATGGCAATAAAAACCTATCTGTAAAATGGAAACATATTTACACCACTAAATTAAACAGCTTAATTACAGTGGGTAATGACAATTACAATTATGCTATCAATAGCCAAAAACTTCCACTAACTGCTTATCAACTAAGTTTCAGTATTAACCAATCTTATTTCAAGGCACACTTTAATTATAATATAAATAGTAAGCATAGTATCGACTATGGTGTCAATTCAATTTATTATTCTTTAAACCCAGGTAATTACGTTCCACTGGGTGAAAAGTCGCTCATCAAACCAGACATCATCCCTACAGAACAAGCT
>CAITGN010000142.1:0-6851 GCA_903891965.1 uncultured Bacteroidota bacterium | reverse complement strand
TACCCCTTATTTGCAATTTGCATTTGGAAACACTGAAAACTTAATGTTATTAGTAGCTGATAATTTAAGAATGGCATTGGTCACCGAACATGTAACTATTCAGGAAGTGGGTAAGTACATAACCAAAGATAAAATAAAACAAAAACTCACTATTTTAAATAGTAGTTTGAAAAAGGATTTTGGTATTGATGCTCCACGTATGGCAGTATTGGCTTTAAACCCACATGCAGGTGATGATGGTTTAATTGGAAAGGAAGAAATTGAAATCATAAAGCCAGCTATTAAAGAAAGCAAACAACAGATGTTGGTTTACGGTCCTTATTCGGCTGATGCATTTTTTGCAAGAGGCCAACATGAAAAATTTGATGGCGTTTTAGCCATGTACCATGATCAAGGCTTAATACCATTTAAATCATTGGCATTTGGAGAAGGGGTGAATTTTACAGCAGGTTTACCCATTGTAAGAACCAGTCCCGACCACGGAACCGCTTTTGATATTGCAGGAAAAAACAAAGCCGATGCCGGTTCTTTTACAGCAAGTATATTTGAATGCGCTAGAATTATACATGCGCGCCAAGGATACCTAGATATGCGATCAAATCCAATGAAAAAAATAAGTGCCCGCATGTTTGCTGGCGCCAAAGATGAGACCTTAGAAGAAATGGATTAGCACTATTAATAGTTCCCTACCTACTACAACTATTTTATAAAGGACAACCCTTGATTAATTCTTCTAAAGAGGACTTTCCCCAATGGGGCATAACGGTAAATTCCGTTTTTTGTTGCTCAAATAGCAATTTAGCTTTTTGAGCAATGGGCCTTGCTGAATTGCAGCCACCCCCAAAAATAGCAGGCATTTTATATTGAATATTAGCTTTTAAAATATAGGGTCTTGGATTATTTTTATTCAAAATCATTGCCTGTTCTAATGGCTTTTTAATTTTGGACTCATACGCATTCCATCTGAAGGTAGGACTCACCGACATTTTTGAGGTATATACCACACTCTCCAAACACAATACCTCATCACTGTTATGTAAAGCCTTAGTAATTGCCAGCCATCGAATAGCCTCATCGGCAAGCATATCTGTATTGCCCATTTTTTTCATTGCCATTCTTGCTTTAATAATACTTGCGTAATAGGGCGGTAACCACGCGGATGGATCTTGCTTATATAATTCCTCCATTTTCGCAAAAGTAAGTACATACTGTTCCTTGGTTTGACATTGATCAAATAAAACTACCGCATCCGCTAATTTTTTAGAAAAATTAGCGGATGGGGCTTGACCTTGGAAGAAGTAATTAGAAAAAAATAAAATTAAAAAAAGTAGGCGCATTTTTAAAATAGGTTATTAGGTATGCCTTTATTAATAGTATACTTTGTATAAGTTATTTCGATGGTTCCTTTTTTATTTTTTAGCATGTTTTGCTTATTCACTGGGTCTTCATCTCCAAACTCTAAAGTAATACCATTTGGCAATTTATAATCTTTGGTGTTAAAACTAAAAATAATTTTACTCGCCAAGCCCTGTTGTGCATAGGCGCCATATTGCATCGTAATTTCATAACTGCCATTTTCCTTAGTGGTGGTAGCGGTTTTATACACAAGCGCCTCCACCGGATCAATCCATAATGTAGATATCACCCAATCCAAATCATCGTCATTTGGAATCAATTTTATTACCCTTACATTTTTACCATTTAAAATTTGTGTGCCCACTGGCAGGGTAGTATACCCCTTTGTATTTAAAAGTGTATTAATGGTAAGTGATACGCCACCCCTAGGAAGCAAAGAAATACCACCCTCTTTTTTCACTTTAAGTAAATTGGGCTTTTTAAAATAAACTTTTACCTTCCCAAGGGATGCTTTTATAAATGAAACATTTGTTTTCATGGTACCCTCTGCAACATAATCATTAACCAAGGCTAATTTTTGAGCAACCTTTTCAATCAAGGGATCCGTTTGTGCTGTTGCATGCATACAAATTAGCAATCCAAATAATAAAATATAGCAACTGTGTAATAGGTGTGTTATTTTTTTCATGGTGGCTATTAACTTAGGATGTCTTTTTTCTTGATGATAAAAATAGAGGCACTTACAAATAAAACAATATGCAATGTCAACACCACTAAGGAGGTCTTAATTTTGGGAATATTTAAAATGCTACCTGTGATTGCCTCATTATTGGCATTCACCTTAATATCAAAAAATTCTTTCCAATTATTCATATGTGTGGTAAACAAATAAGGTTTAACCACATTGAATAAAGGAATGTTTAGCGTACTTAGGACGGTAAAAAATACAATAGCGCTCATCGTTCCAACGATAGGCCCTATGGAATTGCTGGACAAACTTGACATTAAAAAACCAAGGCTGGTAACGGTTAGCAAGGAGAAGCTGGCAAAAACAAAGGCGCCTACATATCTCCATAAGACATCGGATTGCTCTATTAAGACCACATAGTTTGACTTCATTAAAAACAAATCATCGGTGCCAAATATCCACATACTTACAAATAGCGCTAGGAAGGCCAACCATATTAATAGTAAAATGGTATAAATACTAGCCGCTATAAATTTAGCCAGTACCCAATGGGTTCTACTAAATGGAGTACTAAATAATAAACGAAGCGTGCCTAAATTGGCCTCACCTGAAATCATGTCTGCGGCAATTAAGGCAACTAGCAAAGGCACATGCACTAATAATAATTGCAATAGAATATAACAAATTAAATAGCCGTTTAAGACTTTGCCATCTACAGTTAAAGTATCATTAATATCCTTCATTAAAAAACCCGCATAGGCATCGCCATCAATTTTTAAACCCAATTGAATTACCACAATCAGTGCCGCAATGGCGCCAAAAGCAATATAGGTTCTAGGGCGTCTAAAAATTTTATATAATTCTATTTGTATAAGCGACCACATAATTAAGCGTTTGAAGTAATTTGTAAAAAATAGTCTTCTAAGGAATTCTTCGTTTCAATACCTAAGACCGCCACCCCAGCCTTGACAAGGCTTTCATTGAGTGAGGCAATTTCCAAAGTGGGTAATTTTAAATGTATACCTTCCTTTCTAGCTAAAATATATTTACCAAAACTACCTGCCCTAATACTCGCTAAGGCTAACTCGTCATTGGTGGTTTTAATTTGTACAATTCTTTTTTCGGGATCTAATAATTCTTTAGTCACCCCTTCTACCATTTTTTTACCCTGATGTATAATTAATATCTGATGCGCCACTTGTTCTATTTCAGAAAGTAAATGAGAAGAAACAAATACGGTCTTGCCTTCCTCTTTCGCTAAATGTTGTATGAGTGCTCGAATGTCTGCAATGCCTTGAGGATCTAGTCCATTGGTAGGTTCGTCTAAAATAATTAAACTTGGATTATGCACCAGCGCAATGGCAATGCCTAAACGCTGCTTCATCCCTAATGAAAAGGTTTGCACTTTATCTTTTGCGCGACCTGCCAAGCCCACTTTCTCTAAAGTATTTTGAATATTACTCGCTTCAATTTTTTTCTTTCTTACTTTAGCAAATAACTGTAAGTGTTCTGTAGCACTTAAATAAGGATATAAATCGGGCCTTTCAATAATGGCACCCACCTGCTCTAATATAGCATCTCTATTTTTTTGTATGGACTTTCCAAATAACTCTATATTTCCACTACTGGGATGGATCAAGGACAATAACATACGAATAGTGGTGCTTTTGCCAGACCCGTTTTGGCCTAAAAAGCCAAAGACCTGACCCGCCTGCACTTCAAAGCTGAGGTCGTCCACCGCTTTCAGTGTGCCAAAATGCTTACTTATATTTTCTACTTTAATAACTGCCATACTATAATAATAACAAAAAACCCCAAACATAGTTCGGGGTTTTGTATCAATTTAATATTAACTAATACTATTTGTATTGAGGAATGATGCTATTGGCTAATTCAACCATTTGCTTCAATCCATCTTCAGGTAAATTACCTTTCTTAAATTCAGCAAGTACATTAGGTAATTTGTTGCTCATCTCTAATAGGAAATGGGCTTCAAATTCTTTCACCTTACGCACAGCTACTTCTTTCAATAAACCATTGGTACCTAAGTAAATAATGGCTACTTGTTTTTCAACAGAGAAAGGAGTGTACTGCGCTTGCTTTAAGATTTCCACGTTTCTAGCACCTTTATCAATTACCGATTTAGTAGCAGCATCTAAGTCACCACCAAATTTTGAGAAGGCTTCCAACTCACGGTATAAGGCCTGGTCTAATTTCAAAGTACCAGATACTTTTTTCATGGATTTGATTTGTGCATTACCACCCACACGACTTACAGAGATACCTACGTTAATCGCTGGACGAATACCCGCGTTAAACAAGTTACCTTCTAAGAAGATTTGTCCGTCGGTAATAGAAATTACGTTGGTTGGAATGTATGCAGAAACGTCACCCGCCTGTGTTTCAATAATTGGTAAGGCTGTTAAAGATCCTCCGCCTTTTACTAAATGCTTAATAGAAGCTGGTAAATCGTTCATGTTCTTTGCTACTTCATCATTCGCAATAACTTTTGCAGCACGCTCTAATAAACGACTATGCAAATAGAATACATCACCAGGATATGCTTCACGTCCTGGAGGGCGACGTAATAATAAAGAAACCTCACGATAAGCCACCGCTTGCTTAGATAAATCATCGTAAACAATTAATGCTGGACGACCTGTATCACGGAAGAACTCTCCAATGGCTGCACCCGCAAATGGAGCGTAGAATTGAAGTGGAGCAGGATCTGCGGCTGGAGCTGCTACAATAATAGTATAAGCCATCGCGCCATTGTCTTCTAATGTTTTCATAACACCAGCAATGGTAGATGCTTTTTGTCCAATGGCTACATATATACAGTAAACTGGCTTACCAGCATCGTAAAATTCTTTTTGATTGATAATGGTATCAACACAAATTGCAGTCTTACCTGTTTGACGGTCACCAATAACTAACTCACGTTGTCCACGTCCAATAGGAATCATCGCATCAATCGCTTTGATACCTGTTTGTAATGGTTCTTTTACGGGCTCACGGAAAATTACCCCTGGCGCTTTACGCTCCAATGGCATTTCATATAAGTCACCTTTAATAGGACCTTTACCATCAATAGGTTCTCCTAATGTATTAATAACACGACCTGTAAGACCATCTCCTACTTTAATAGAAGCAATCTCTCCAGTTCTTTTTACTTTATTACCTTCTTTAACACCTTTGCTATCACCCATCAATACCACACCCACATTGTCTTCCTCTAGGTTCAATGCAATTGCTTTAGTGCCATTCTCAAATTCAACTAACTCACCACTTCTAACACCATTCAAACCATATACACGGGCAATACCATCACCCACTTGCAATACAGTTCCTACTTCTTCTAAATCCGCTGTAGCATTAAAGTTGCTTAATTGTTGTCTAAGAATCGCCGAAATTTCATCTGGTTTAATGTCCGCCATAACAGTCTATTTTATGTATGATTATTTATATTTTACTAATGAACTCGTTGTTCAAAAATTGTTTTTTAATGTCTTTTAAATCTCTAGCAATACTCGCGTCTACTAAATTATTATTAAACTCTAGTACAAAACCGCCAATTAAACTTTCGTCAGTTTTAGTGGTTAGCTCAATGGTTTTAAAATCGGCAGCCGATTTTACTTTTTGTTCGATCGATTTTTTTATTTCTTCACTTACCGCTACTGCAGTCGTTAAAGTTACTTGATGAATACCTTTGATTTCATTGTACTGCTCAATAAAGGCTGTGGCCATTTCTGGTAATTCTAATTCTCTGCCTTTTTTCACTAATAAAACAGTGAATGAATTGGTCAAAACACCTACTTTATTTTTTAGCACTTCATTGATGATACTATTTTTTTGATCGGCTTTAATGATAGGGCTACGTAACATGTTTACAAATTCGCTACTTGCATGACATACCGCTTGAATATATTTCATATCCGCATACACGGCCTCTAATTGACCTTGTTCTGTGGCCAAATCTAGTAAGCTCTTTGCGTATCTACCTGCTAAACGTGCGTTGGGCATTTTTTAAAATTTAGTTTAACTTAACTCCGTCTGCTAATTGCTTAATATAAGTTTCTTGCTCGGCTTTATTAGTTAGCTCGCGTCTTAATACTTTCTCTGCTACTTCTACCACTAGGCTACCCACTTGGTTTTTCACTTCCGTTAAGGCTGCATTTTTTTGTTGGTTAATCGCTACTTGTGCATCTGCCACAATTCTTTCATATTCAGACTTCGCTTTATCCTTTGCTTCAGCTATCATTTTTTCAGAAGCTTCTTTAGCTTCTTTGATAAGTGTTGCTCTTTCTTCTCTTGCTTTCGCTAATAATGCTTCGTTTTCATTTTGCATCGCAGATAAGTCTGCTTTCATTTTGTCTGCCTTGGCTAAAGAATCCTCGATGCCTTTTTCTCTATCAGAGATGGCTTTCAACATAGGCTTCCAAGCAAACTTGCCTAATACAACAAGTAGTCCAAGAAAGGCAACAGTATTCCAGAATACCAATCCGATATCTGGTAACACTAATGGGTTTATTTCTAAAAACATAATCCTTAATTTATCTTAATGATTTAAAATCTTTTATCTACAATCTTTTCTTTTAAAATCTTTTTCTAAAACGCATTGTTTAAAAAATTATAGGCCCTTCGCCCTGTGCTAGGGCCTATAATGCTTTTGGAAATCTTTTGATAGATTATCCGTTCCCCAATAGGGCAACCACCACCGCAAATAAGGCTACGGCCTCAACGAAGGCAGCCATTACGATCATGTTAGAACGAATATCATTCACTGCTTCTGGTTGACGAGCAATAC
>CAITGN010000141.1:0-2068 GCA_903891965.1 uncultured Bacteroidota bacterium | reverse complement strand
GATAACTGCGTAGAACCTGGAAATAAGAAACTAGGGTATTGTAAAGAGAATGTATAAATACTTGTATCAAAACCTTCCTCTATAAACTGTTTGGCTAAACGCTCATTAAAAGTGGCTAATCCTCCTGCTCTTAGTGGCCAAGCAGACCCTATAATAATCACTTTCTTATTCATTTGAAAAGATTATTGATTAGCTATTAAACCCTAATTTATCTTCAATTAAATAGGTATTTCTATCCACTGCACTGCGGTTCACTAATTCTGCAATAAAACCGGCTAAAAATAATTGAACACCAATTATCATAGAAACTAAGGCAATATAAAAGGCAGGTTTATTCGTAACGCCGAAATCGGGATTCATAAATTTATCAAATACAATATTGCCAAAAGAAATAAAACCAATGAGGAAAAATAAGCTACCTATTAATCCGAAAAATTGCATGGGCTTTTTACCAAACTTCGATAAAAACTGAATGGTCATTAAATCTAAAAAACCATTCACAAAACGCTCCCAACCAAATTTAGTAGTGCCGTATTTTCTAGCTTGGTGTACTACTACTTTCTCTCCAATCTTAGAAAATCCAGCCCATTTAGCCAAAATAGGAATGTAGCGGTGCATCTCACCAAATACTTCAATACTTTTTATCACCTTTAATTGGTAGGCTTTAATACCGCAGTTAAAATCGTGTAATACTATACCAGAACTTCTTCTTGCAACCGCATTATAAATTTTAGAAGGAATATTCTTAGTAAAAGTATTATCATATCTTTTTTTCTTCCATCCACTTACTAAATGATAACCCTCTTTAGTAATCATATCATAAAATTCAGGAATCTCGTCAGGTGAATCTTGTAAGTCGGCATCCATGGTCACCACAATATCGCCTTGTGCCATTTTAAAACCTTCATTCAATGCTGCAGACTTTCCATAATTGCGTTGAAATTTAATTCCTTTTAAAGAAGGGTAGCTAGCTCTTAGTGTTTGTATTGTACTCCAACTATTATCCTTACTGCCATCATCCACCATTATTACCTCATAGCTGTAATTATGCGTTTGCATAACACGGTCAATCCACTGCATTAATTCAGGCAATGACTCGGCTTCGTTAAATAAAGGTATAACTACAGATAATTGCATAGTATTTATTATGAAGCTGGATTGGAGAAAGGATCAATAGGATTCTTTTTAGCAACCCCTGCACCAATAAGTGATGCAATGGCACCCGTAAAACCAGTACCTAAAATAGTACCGCCTATAGCAAATGGAATAAAGAATTTTTTAGTCATAGACATAGCTTGCTCAATCATCTCATCTGTCATCTTAGGATTCTCTAACATTTTCTTTCTAGAAATTTCTAAAATCAAATCAATCATGTCTGGAAACAAAACTTTGAAAGCAAGCACTGTATAGGCTGTTGTAATAACTATAAGCACAGCAGTGGTCTTAAAGCCATGTGCAAATAAATTACCAAAGGTTACATTATTATTATTTTGATTAGCGTAAAGTATGTTGCCATAAATTAAACCTCCCATTACCACAGCCGTGCTCACCCAGCTTAACCAGCTGTATTCAAATAAATTAAAAACATACATCACCACACTAAATACAATTGAAAAAGCGCTTAATATTAAGCCTTTTACAATATGCGTAGTTACTTGTGTATTAGTGCTATCTAAATTTTCCATAGTATTTATTTATTAGTGAATTATTTATTAATTGATATTTTACCTTTTACATAAGTGCCTAAGACTTTTCCTTTTAAGGAAATACCCCAAAAAGGAGAGTTGGCCGATTTACTTTTCGAATTTTCTTTAGATAAGTTTGTCGTTTCTTGCGAGCTAAATATTGTTAATTCAGCTTCAGCACCTTCTGCAATAGTTGCTGAAGAAAGGTTGAATATATTTCTAGCATTCGTTGAAAAGAGTTCCGATAATTTTGCTTCTGAAAGTGATGGTATTACTTGCTTTACAGCGGCAAAACTTGTTTCAATAGAGGCTATACCTGCTTTGGCATTTTCAAACTCAATGGTTTTACCATCCCAGTCCTGAGGCATATGATGTGTACTTAT
>CAITGN010000140.1:0-3757 GCA_903891965.1 uncultured Bacteroidota bacterium | reverse complement strand
TAATGCCTCAAATTGAGTATTCAATTCTTTGTCCAAGGCTTTTTCATCTTGACCAGACCCGGTTAGTCTTAGTCTTACCATGCCAATATTGGGCAAGTAGGCAAGTTTTATAGAAGCGGGTAAAGCATTTTCAAAATGGGCAATATGTTCAGCTAAAAAAGACTCCCCAATACCTGCGGTTAAAAGTGTTTTATGCGCAATAAAATGAGAGGTAAAAGCTTTTTGTATAACGGGTAACACTTGATTTTCTATTAACCATCTCATTTCATGAGGAACACCAGGCAAAGAAAAATAATAAACACCTTCCTTTTTAAATAACATTCCAGGAGCCGTTCCTTTTTCATTGAATAAGACTTCACAAACATCTGGCACTTCTGCTTACTTTTTGTTTCGATCAATCATGGGTCTTTTATGTATCGTCTCAAAAATATGAGTGATATGATCTAAACTTGGTTGATGAATTATCATCTTGCCACCAAAATATTCATTCAGTAGGGGTTTGGTAATATCATCTGCTGTAGGCCCTAAACCTCCGGTGAGTATAATTATTTTAGATTTTTGAGAAGCCGTATCTAAGGCATTTATTATATCTGCTTTGTTATCACCCACAGCAATTCTACTTGCAACAGGAATACCAATTTTTGATAAAGATTGTGCTATAAAGGCGCTATTGGTATCAATTACTTGCCCAATTAATAACTCGTCTCCGATGGTAATAATTGTAGCTTGAATAAGGTTCATTGAATCTGGGTTATAGGGTGCAAAGTAAACTAAAAAACAGCGGTTTTTATCTAAAATAGGAGCTTAGTTTTTCAAGCATAGAGGAGGGCATGCTTGCTCTTTTTCCCAGTTTACTATCCATAAAATACAGCTTCACTTTACCAATGGTTAATAATTTGCCTTCCTCATTATAAATCTCCTGATCAAATATAATTCTATGATCTGTAGGCAGTTCTTTAATTTGGGATTTAATGGTTAGTAAATCGTCGTATTTAGCAGGTCTTAAATACTTAATATTTAATTCCACTACAGGTAGCATAATACCCATATCCTCAATGCCTTTATAGCTTATTCCTAAGTTTCTTAAGCTTTCCACTCTGCCCACTTCTAAATATTGAGCATAATTGCCATAGTAAACCACATTCATCGGATCTGCCTCGGCATACCTGACTCTTACCTGCGTGTTAAATTCGTACATGTTTTATTGTTATTGTTGACAAATTTACGAATGAATTCTGTTTTTCCACAATAAGGGGTAAATAAGGTTCGTTTTATAAGTAGAGCGTATTTTTAGGTAATTAATAAACAAGTAGCATGTTATCATTGAGAAATAGAATTGTGAACCTGGTTTTCTTATGTATGGTTGTTTTTACTTCCTATGGCCAATACACTCAAAATACCAACCCTTTAGACCCTGTATTTCAAAAAGGTATCAATGCCCTTCATCAGAAGGACACGCTTTCTGCTTTCCAATATATCCAAACGGCTTATCATTTAAAGCCATCTCAAGAAAATATAAAAGAAGATATTAATTACTATTATACTTATCTATCCCTTGTTTTACAAAAGCCGGCTGCTGAAAATTTAGCTATTAGTTATTTAAAGTCTTCCAATAACAAGATTTATAATGCTAGAATTAATTTCTTTTTAGGGGATTATTATGTTAAAAAACAAAATACCCAGGAAGCCTTAAATGCTTTCGAGAAAGTAAGTATTGCCGATGTAAACAATGAGGAGTTAATTACCATGAAATATCTGCAAGGATATTTATATTTTAAATTAGGTAACTGGGATAAGGCCACTAGCTTATTAAATAGTATTAGACAGCTAAAGCAATCATTGTATTATACCGATGCTAATTATTATGCAGGTTTTATAGCACTTCAAAAAAAGGATTTCCCTTTGGCTTTATCCTGCTTTGAAATAGCTAGTAATAATAATGCTTATTCAAGTTTAACCCCGTTTTATATAAGTCAGATATATTATTTCAATGGAGACATAGAGGCTGCCATGGCGAATTGCGAGAAAGCTTTACAAACAGAAGGGCAGTATTATAATTTACAACTACAGCAGTTAATGGGGCATTTACTTTTTGAGAAAAAGCAATATCAAAAAGCAGTTCCTTATTTAGCAAAATATGTGGCGGCGCAAGATATAGTGGAAGTGCAGGATTTATACCAACTCTCTTTTTGTTATTTCCAGGATCAACAATGGGAAAAATCTATTGAAGGGTTTAAGAAATTAGCCAATGTGGAGGACTCATTAGGTCAAAATAGTATGTATTTATTGGGTACAGCTTATTTGAAAGTGAATGATAAAAATGGTGCTAAAAATGCTTTTATGCTTTGTGCTTCAAAAAGCATCAACTTAGCGCAGAAAGAAATTTCTTTATTCAATTACGGAAAACTATTAGTAGAGCTAAAAGAGTATAGCCTTGCGGTGACTGTTTTAGACAAGTTTATTGAAAACTATCCTCAATCTGTTTACTTTATTGAATCAAAATCTCTTTGGATCACCGCCTTAGCGTATAACAATAATTTTAATCAAGCTTTAGAAGCCTATCAATTAATTGAAAACCCAACCTTAGAATTATTAAAAATTTATCCCGCTATATTATATGGGCTATCCTGCAACCATATTAATGACGGTGAAGTAGAAAAAGCCTATTCTTTATTGAATCAATTAAGAAATGCGCCTTACAATGGCAATTATCTATCTGCCACTCACTTCTGGTTAGGGGAAATAAGTTATAAGATGGGTAATATAACTGACGCCATTGGATATTTACAGAAATACATGTTGGATCCGATTAATGCAGGTGAAGTGAATCCAACGAACGCAAGGTATATATTAGGGTATTGTTTTTTAAAAACAGGGGCATATCCAAAAGCGCTGCTTCAATTTAAAGAAATATCAAGTTTAAATCTTGGTATAGAGTTAGACCGATATCAAGAAGATGCCTATGTAAGAGTAGCAGACTGCCAAATGATGTTAAAGAAAATGAATGAGGCCTTAGCTACTTATCAGCATGTGATAGATTTATCCTGGTCTTATGCCGATTATGCATTTTTACAAAAAGCCACCATACTCGGGGGCATAGGGAAGGTGAGTGAAAAAATTAAGATGCTCAATAATTATGAATCTAATTATCCAAGTTCTTCCTATATTAATGATGCTAGAATGGAATTGGCAGATACTTATGTAAGCCAAGAAAAGTTTCAAGATGCCATAGCGCCTTTGACTAAAATAACCTTAGATAAGTCTGCTTCTCAATTTTACCCTCAAGCTTATTATAAATTAGGAATTGTATATTTTAATTTGGATAAAAATCAAATGGCCCTTACCACTTTCAAAGATTTATATGCCAGCTATCCTAATTCAACAGAAAGTGAAAATGCTATTGAGTACATACGCAATATTTTTATAGAGGATCAAACGCCAGAATTATATGTTCAGTTCATGAACGATTATGGCCATCCTTTAACAACCAATGAACAAGATTCTTTAATCTTTAGGGCATCTGTGCTTAAGTATGAACAAAAAAAATATACAGAATCGGCTATTGGCTTTACAGCTTATTTACAAAAGTTTCCAAATGGTATTCATAATATAGAAGCCACTAATCTTATAGCAGAAATAGCTTATTCTAAACAAAACTATGATACAGCCTTAGTCTATTTTTCTACTATAGCGGATAAGGCTCCCAATGCCAGATCGGAGAGCACACGTCTGAACTCCAGTCACCTGAAGCTATCTC